>JAZGGT010000387.1:0-17831 GCA_036480555.1 Bacteroidales bacterium
TCAGCGACCGCAGGTATCATTTCCTCAACCACCAGGTCTACATACCTGTCTGGATCCTCTCTATAGGCCAGTGGAAAGGAATGAGCACCCAGAAAGGTGGCTTTTATGTCAATGGGAGTTTTCTCCCTGAGCCGGCGTATCACCCGTAGCATTTTCAATTCGGCTTCCGTGCTTAGCCCATAACCGCTTTTTATTTCGACCGCACCTGTTCCCAGTTGCATAATTTCCCGGACCCTGGACAGGGATTGCTGATAAAGCTCTTCTTCAGGTGTTGACTGTAATAGTGCGGCGGAATTCAGTATCCCCCCTCCCCTTTTGGCGATTTCCTCGTAAGACAATCCACGGATCTTATCCATATATTCAAACTCGCGGCTGCCCGCATAAACCAGGTGGGTATGCGAATCGCAGAAAGCAGGCATAACGAGTTTCCCTTCTGCCGAAATTTTATGAAGGCCTGGATTCGACCTCTCTATACCGGCCAGTTCAGGCCCATCCATTACGCCAAACCCGGCAATCTTGTCACCGGCAATATACAACCAGGCATTCTCAACAGAACTCAAAGCTGCCATATGATTGCCTGCGGCATATGGACGCGGTTCGGTTTCCGTCAGCAGGAGGGATTTTATGTTCGTAATCAGTAAATTCATTTACAGGAATCCAGCAGCGAAATTAATTAAATCGTCACTTAACCCTACTTGCATTTCTCAAATATACGAAGCTGCTTATGAAAATCTCTCCACACATCCTTGAACTTCCGAAGATCTTTGATTTGATGGCTAAGATTGTTCGTCCATGCTTTTTCAAGGATTTGCTCCTTTTCTGTCACCTTCTGAACAAACTCTACCGGGTTATGGCCTTTGTGTTCAGCTTTCCGTTGAAATTCATAGAAGACACCCTGCAATTCAATCTCTTCTGTATTTGTTAAGTACTCAAAATCATACAAATCCCTTGGAATTGTTCTTCCCATCAAAGCAACCATTTTTTCTATCACAACTTCTTCCAAACTATAGCACAGGACAGATAATTCTTCTTCCTCTTCAAGATCAGAATATTGATTGAACATGGTTCTTTCTTCCACATCAAATTCAAGCTTCTCTCTTCTTGAAATAACAATTTTAACGTGATCACCTTTTCCTCCAAGCGGACCAATATATTCAATGAAGAATTTAATACTCTCAGTCTCATAAATTTCTATTGAATCCTCCTCGATTGAGAGATCAATATTAGCAGCTGCTTTTATCTCATCGAATATTTCTTTAAATGCACTGATTATAGCATCATTCGAGGTGGCTTGCTCTAAATCTGGATTGAGTGTAAAATCCATGTCTTCCGAATAGCGGTAATCTTCAATATGAATTTTCTTGATGCACGTCCCACCTTTGAAGATTAAAGCACTTTTTAATAAATCATGCTTGTAAATCCCCCATAAAGTCCAGGATGTAATATAGTCCTTCTCAATTTGCTGCCGTCTAACGCCTTCCCTATTAGCTTTCCGGCTAATTTCCTTTGGCCTGATCATGTGAATATTGAATTTCTAATTGATTCGGTATCAATGTTTATTTTCAGGCGAAACCTTGAATTTTTTCTTCCCTGGTCCGGACCAGTAGTATCTAATAAAGAAAAACCGGACCCTATCTTCCGGAGCATACTTTCATGATATTCAGTCCATTCAACATCAACCAGATCACAAATGAACAAGTATCTTTTTATTGCCACTTGACTCTCATTTTGGGTAAGATATGATATCAATGTATCCAGATTGATCTTTCTCCTGGTTTCATAAATGGCTTTCCCAATTTCAATCATGCCTCCGCTTAAATGTGGTTTAGAAACAGCATCAACTATGGTTTTTTCGAGGTCACTTACCATAACTTTTTCATGCTGATTAATCCAGGTATTCTTAAATCCAAAGAATCTTGACGATTTATGCATTACAAATTGGAATACTACATTCTTTATTATTCGTAATGAAGGAATAACCTGGCGATTTGTTACAATACATTCTCTTAGACTAGGCTGAGTTATTAATCCATGTATCTGCATTGCAGAATAATAGCCAATATAATACTCCCTTCCTTTCATTAAATATTTGGCAACCAGATGCCAATCAGGAATGTAGGTTCTTGCATCCTCACTTGAAGGAACTATGTAATATATATTACGGCTAAGTTTAATTAACATCCCCTTCTCCATCATTCCGGCAAGAACTTTCGACAGATATACCTTATCCTTGGCTGGATATTCCTCAACCACATCCTGAAAGGTAAAACAGTCCTGGTCATTGCCGGAAAATTTCTTAATAAGTTCCCAAGTGAATTCGCTTCTCATTAAATGAAGAATAATTATTTGCTTATTGTATATTAAATGCCAATAAAGATATAATTTTTATCCATAAATGGACAATAATTATACTTCTATTATACGAATAAAGGTAATAACATAATAATAATTATCCAAATGTTTGGATCAGTAGTCCCATAAGTATCCCGATATAATTTCCGAGGGCATAACCTACAAGGCCTATGATCAGCCCTGGCAGTATTATCTCCCGGTTCTTCAGGGAGGAAGCGACAACCGGCACGAATGGAGGTGACATGGAAAGGGCGACGGAAATGATCAGAAAATTATCCGCATCCACCTTGAAGATCCTGGAAAGGATACCATGCAAAAGCAGTGCACCCGGTACAGCCAATAGTATATAAACCAGTAATGGCATGGATTCCAAACTGAACATGCTGATATCAGCCATGGAAGCAAATACCAGGCAGAATACAAGGATCAGGTAGATCCCGCCCTGAAATGTTTTTTCAATTTGCTTGACACGCGGGATAAATGATGCAGCGATTCCCAAAGTAGTAATGCCAAGGATGACCAGGGCTGTATTCAGCTCCTTGAAAAATAATTGGCTGATTCCGGCCGAAATGCCCAGTATCAGAATGGATAGTCCAACCGCTGCCAGAAAAGGCAGAAAGATCCGGCGGGAGAATATTCCGTCGTAGGACTCATATGTATCATGATAAGATTCCCCGGTATCCCTTACTTCCTCCTGATCCGCCGGCTTATAAGGCCTCATGAACAGCAGGAAGAACCGCTGCGCAACTGTCATCAGAAATAGAAGCATGACCGCACCAACAACCAGGTCATAGGTTTGTGTAAGGATAAATACTTCAGGTTCCATATCAAGTGCAAGGCTGATGGCCGCAGCATTGGGAGCCCCGCCTGAATAGAACCCGACCAGCACACCCGAGACTTTCCAGATATCGGGGATCACATCCCTGAAAAGGAAATACCCCAGGACTACCATAATGATGACCGAGGCAATTCCAAGCATTAATGAAAGCATCGTCTTTCCTGCCATGGAGATCCACTTCCTGATATCCAGGGAAAACAAAAGTAGTGGGATAGCGAGTATTACACAGAAAGAGTAAATATTTTCCTGGAATTCTGCTATGCCATCAGGCAGAATGCCGATATTCCCGATCAGGAGTCCCATTCCATAACAGATCACAACCGTACCTATCCTGTTTACCAGGGTATATTTCTTATCAAGGTGTATGATCAGGACGGGAAACAGGAAATAGAAAAGTACCAGCAGTACAGGGGTCATGATCTGCCTATTTATTAGTCACACTCTTCGAAACTCTTGCTGTACTGTTCAATGGCACGCATGCTCATACCCATGCTCGAAAAACCACCATCATGAAAGAGATTTTGCATGGTCACCTTCCTGGTAAGGTCTGAAAACAGGGTGATGCAGTAATTGGCGCAATCGTCTCCAGTAGCATTGCCAAGGGGTGACATGCGTTCTGTGAAATCGATCAGGGTGTCTATCCCCTTAACACCGCTCCCGGCGGTGGTGATGGTGGGGGACTGTGATATGGTATTGATGCGGATCTTCTTGTCACGGCCATAAATGTATCCGAAACTGCGGGCAATGGACTCCAGCAGGGCCTTGGCGTCACCCATATCGTTATAACCATAAAGGGTGCGCTGTGCAGCCACATAGGAGAGTGCAACCACAGATCCCCAATCGGCAATCGCATCGTTTTTCCGGGCCAGCAACAGGAGCTTGTGAAATGACAGGGCAGAAATATCGAGGGTTTTCACGAAATAATCATATTTCAACCTGTCATAAGGCAAGCCTTTCCGGACATTCGGTGACATGCCGATGGAATGCAGAATGAAATCGACTTTGCCACCCAGAATCTGCATGGATTCTTGAAGTACCTTTTCCACATCCTGAACGTTTGTGGCATCGGCCGGGAGTACCTCTGATCCGGTTTTTTTGGCCAGTTCATCCAGGGTGCCCAGGCGCAGTGCCACAGAGGTATTGGTCAGGGTGAATCGGGCACCTTCCTCATGGGCTTTTAATGCGACTCTCCAGGCAATGGACATGTCGTTAAGGGCTCCAAAGATAATCCCTCTCTTGCCTTCTAATAAACCGTAAGCCATGATTTTAAGATTTTAGAATTGGCTGCAAATATAGTAAATTGATTTCACTCGGGAGCTTAGTTCAGCAATTCGCGGGCATTCGAAATGGCGGCTTCCGTAAGCTCCTCACCACTGAGCATCCGGGCGATCTCGAGCACACGGTCCTCATCGTCCAGCAACTTGATATCAGTAATGGTGGCTCCAGCCTCGTCGTACTTGTGGACCAGGTAATGGAAATCTCCTTTCCCGGCAACCTGGGGAAGGTGGGTAATATTGATGACCTGTTTCCCGTGTGACATCTTTTTCATGATCGCCCCCACCTTCTCAGCAATTTCACCTGACACTCCTGAATCGACCTCGTCAAAGATAATCGTAGGCAATTCCCGGGAATCGGACAGGAGTGATTTAATACTCAGCATCAGCCTGGAAAGTTCGCCTCCCGATGCGATCTTCGATATATCCTGTGGTTGCACCTGCTTGTTGGCCGAGAAAAGGAATTCAACTTCATCCTTTCCGTTTTCGGTAAAGTCACCCAGTTCACTGTGCTCGACCCTGAACAGGGCATTGGGGATACCAAGGACATTCAGCATTCCATTGACCTCGCTCTCTATCTCAGGCAGTATCCTTTTCCTCCTGGCAGTAAGTTCAGCCGCCTGCTTCTCAAGCTGGTCCCTTTTTTCTGTCAACTCCTTCTCCAACTTTTCTATCTGTTCGTCATAAGATGAGATATCCTGTATCCTGGCATCGAGTTCCGCCTGTAACCGGATAAGTCCATCTATATCATTTACCCCGTGTTTCTGCATCAGGTTAAAGAGCATATCCAGTCTTTCCCTGACGATTTGCTGGCGGCCGGGATCCATTTCGATATCAGCACCGCTCGTCTCAGCCTCATCCGCTATGTCCTTCAGCTCGATCATGGCCGACCTGATCCTTTCTGCGAGTTCAGTGGCAGCCGGGTAAAATGCAGAGATGCTGTCCAATGCATGAATGGCTTCAAGCAGTTTGCTGACAACTGCATCTTCCTGGTCTGAAAGCAGATAATATACCAGGTGAAAGTTTCGTTTGATTTCCCCGGCATGATCAAGGGTCTGTAACTCCTGCTCAAGCCCTTGCTGCTCACCTGTTGACAGCCTGGCTTCCGCCAGCTGTTGATACTGGAATGAATAATAATCCAGGTCTTTCTTGGATTTACCTGCCTTTTCTTTCAATCCGGCCAACCCGGATACCAGGTCTGCAAACCTGTGGAATTGATCCTGGTAGGCCGATAAAAGAGCCCGGTTCCTGGCCACGGTATCCAATACCATCAACTGAAATCCATGTTCCCCCATGTGCAGGTATTCATGTTGGGAATGAATATCGACCAGCCTGGTTCCCAGCTCTCTCAGCAGGTGCAGATTCACAGGTGTATCATTGATAAATGCCCTTGATTTCCCGCCGGGGGAAATTTCCCTGCGTATGATCAGATGATCATCATAATCTATATCATTGATTGTGAAAAAGCTGTGGTATCCGTATGGACTAATATCAAAACTGCCCTCTACAAGACATTTTTTCTCCTTGTCCTTTAGAACAGATGTGTCAGCCCGGTTCCCCAGTAAAAGTGACAGGGCGCCAAGCAGGATTGATTTTCCGGCACCGGTTTCTCCCGTGATGATGGTGAATCCAGGCCTGAATTTAATTTCCAGATGCCTGATCAGGGCATAATTCCGTACATGAAGGGATTTTAGCATAGTGAATGGTTCGTACCGGTTCTCCTGATTAATGTCGTAATCAGGTAACTATCGGCTACAAATGTAACCTTTTTACTGCTGAAAAATACGAAAAATGGAATTCACAGGAGCAGGCGGGCAAATTAATTTGAGGCCGTCATATTATCATATTTGGCCTTGTTCGCAGGGTCAATTTCCTGAAGGATCCTGATGGCACGCTGTTTCTCCTCTGTAAAGGATTCTGAAAAAATATTGACCATCTCATCAGCTTTTGTATCCATGGTGATCTGCAACAGGTGCATGAACGGATCAGGTTTGTCACGGTATATCTTCTGCAGATCCACCAGGCCTTCTGCAATCACGGCCCTGCCTTCTGTAACCTTCTCGTCCATCAAATCCATTCCCAGCCTGTGAAATTTGTAATTAAAATCCCGGATGGGTTTATAGCTGTCATTCAGGATATCGTTGATCAACCAGTACCTGTTTTTATGGTCTAAACTTTCAAATGGTTTCCACCCTGTCTCACGTGCATTCTGGGCGTTGGTGACGATATTCTCAGCCTGGGCAAAGAAGGGCGATCCGCCCAGATAGGAAAATGAATCATAATCCATTCCTAAAATAAAATAGGCCCAGAATGCAAGTATGGAGGTAAGATTGGAGATATGTTGTGTAAGGTCAAACTGAAGGGGTTCAAATTCCACGTAACGGAAATGTATATTATTGTCCACATAATTCAACATAACCGAACTGTAATTGGTATTGAATATGGGTCGCCTGGACTGGATCTGCAATGTTCCTCTGAATTCGTCGGCCGACAGTTGCTCGGTGATATTGAACATAAAATTGCATTCTATCCGTTCATCATAACCATATAAATGGTTGCTCCAGTTTGTATTGTTCATGAACTCATAGATGGCCGTCTGCAGGGTCTGGAATACCTGTTTATTTGTCCCCTGTATCTGTTGGGTAACGATCTGTATATTGCATCTGAGCTCCTGGGATTTCACCCATCCGCCCAGCAGGACTGCCAGGCTTATCACAAGGACCAGCTTTCTGCTAGTACTATACATATTCAACCAGTTTTTCAATGATGTCCTGAGCAACTTCCCTCTTAGACTTTAACTCAAAATACCGGATATTATTATCTGCATCAATAATAGTGATTTTATTTGTATCTACGCCAAAACCTGCACCCTTATCATTCAGGGAATTGAGCACGATGAAGTCGAAGTTTTTCTTTTTCAGTTTGCTTTGCGCATTTACTTCTTCCTGGTCTGTTTCCAGGGCAAATCCTACGAGTACCTGGTCCTTCCGCTTCCTCCTGCCGAGTTCTGCTGCAATATCGGTGGTAGGTACCAGCTCAATGCTAAGGTTTTCCTTTGTTCGTTTAACCTTGCTGCTGTATTTCCTGCCGGGTGTATAATCTGCAACTGCGGCAGTCATGATTCCGGTCTGGCATTCCCCGAAGAGGGCAAAACACTTCTCTGCCATCTCTTCGGCTGAGGTTACATCGAAACGGGTGATCCCGGGGTGAACAGCCTCCAGGTTTACCGGTCCACTCACCAGCAGGACACTGGCACCTTTTTCTGCACAGGCTTCAGCAATTGCAAATCCCATCTTACCGGTAGAATAATTTCCAATAAACCTTACAGGATCGATTTTTTCATGTGTGGGTCCGGCTGTAATCAGGATCTTTATTCCGTTTAACCTTCCGGGTTTATTTTTGATCATCGCTGGATGGTGCAAAAAATGATTGTACTTTTTCAAGAATGATTTCCGGCTCCTCCATCCTCCCCTTCCCGTAAAGGCCGCTGGCCAATTCCCCGGTGCCAGGTTCAATAATCTGGTTGCCATAGGATTGAAGGATCTGGATATTCCGGGTAGTAGACGGATGCTGGTACATATCCAGGTCCATAGCCGGCGCCATGATTACAGGGGATTTACATGAGAGATAGGTTGTCAGGAGGAGATTGTCTGCGATGCCGTTGGCCATTTTGCCCATGGTACTGGCTGTAACCGGTGCAATCAAGTACAGGTCCGCCCAGATCCCCAGGTCGACATGTGAATCCCACTGGCCACTCTTGCCTGAAAAGAAATCTATATGAACCGGTTTCCCGGACAAAGCAGAGAGGGTAACCGGTGTAATAAATTCCTTTGCCATGGGGGTCATGATAACCTGTACTTCAGCCCCTTCCCTGACCAGTAAGCGGACCAGGCTTGCTGTCTTATAGGCTGCGATGCTGGCCGTCAGGCCAACCAGTATTTTTTTTCCTTGCAGCATGTTTGCTGAAAGTGATTGGGTATTTATAAATTCTCGGGCTCGGGTTCTGACATCCTGTAATAGATGTCATCATCCAGGAATTCCTGGGTAGCGATCAAAGTTGGTTTGGGAAGCCTCTCGTAATATTTTGAAATCTCAATCTGTTCCCTGTTTTCAAAGACTTCTTCCAGGTTATCTGTATAGTAGGCAAATTCTTCCAGTTTTCTGTTTAGCTCCAGCTTGAGTTCCACGCTGATCTGGTTTGCACGTTTGGCTATGATCATCACCGTCTGGTAGATGTTATTGGTTTCCTGGTCCAGCCGGTTCACATCCCTTGTAACAGTTGTCACAGAAGCTTTTGATTTTTTGTAATCTATGCTCATATTAATATTTTGTTATTTATTGACCGCTTAAAATGTTTTCTTTCGGAATTTCTTTCAGTGAGGCATCATATATCCTGTCTGCCTGCTGCCTGTAATTACTCTCCGGGAATTCTCCTACGAATGAATAATACTCATCCACCGCATCCTGGTATCTTTCTACCTGCCGGGTTGAAATACTATTTTCGGCCAGCAGAAAATTCGATCTCAACAACAGGAACATGAGTTCCTCCCTGTGCTCCGTATCCGGGAACTCAGTCAGGCTGTTCTGCAGGGCTATGATGGATGCCCTGTAATCTTCCAAATTATAATATAGTATTGCACTCAAATAGGATTTTTGTACCAGCTTGTTACGCATCTCGTCGATATAAAGCTTAGCCACGTCATTGCGATCACTGCTTGGATATTTGATCATGAACAATTTGAAATAATTAATGGCCTGTACTGAATTTTCCTGGTCAAGTGAAGGTTTAGGGGACAGCTTGTAATAACAGTAGGCAACCATATAATCTGATTCTTCGGCATAAACACTGTTCGGGAAATTAAATGCCAGGTTTTTGAAATGATGCCCGGAAAGGATATAATCCCTTTGATTGAAATAACTTTTTGCCTGATAATAGAAAACTGTATCCGCCTTGGTTGTGCCCCTGTAAACCGTAGAAATCTGGTCGAACAAGGTCCCGGCTCTTACATATTCCTCATTTTCATAATATTCCATCGCCTTGGTGAATTTCAGGCGATAATCGGAACTTTTTAACAGTTTTTCATAACCACTACAGCCTGAAAACACCACTAAAACAGTGACAACCAGCAGGATAATATGATTCCTGTTGAAAAACATCGTGCAAAAGTACATTATTATGGGATGAATTGAAAACGAAACACTTAATAATTTAATGTAACAACGATTTTTTAGTAAAGATTATTTTTCGTTTTTCTGGATTATTAAAAAAAACTAATTTTGTCGGATTACTAAACCAAAAATCAGCACCGTGGATATTTTTGACAAATTTAAAGACAACAGAGGCCCCCTGGGCCAGCACCAGGGAATTGGCCATGGATATTTTTTATTCCCCAAACTTGAAGGCGAGATCCAGCCCCGGATGAAGTTCAGGGGCAAGGAAGTGCTCACCTGGAGTTTGAATAATTACCTGGGACTGGCTAACCATCCCGAGGTCAGGAAAGCGGATGCTGATGCAGCCCTGGAATACGGGCTCGGATATCCCATGGGGGCCAGGATGCTGTCGGGCCAGACTGCCAAGCATGAGGAACTGGAAGAGCAACTGGCTGATTTCGTTGGAAAGGAGGCCAGTTACCTGCTAAACTTCGGTTACCAGGGTATGACCTCCATCATTGATACCCTGCTGAGCAGGAATGATGTTGTGGTATATGACTCAGACTCACATGCCTGTATCCTCGATGGCCTCCGCATGCATATTGGCAAACGCTATGTCTATCCGCACAATGACATTGCCAACATGGAAACCCAGTTGGAGAGGGCAACAAAACTTGCCGAAAAAACCTGTGGCGGGATCATGGTGATCACAGAAGGCGTATTCGGTATGGCCGGTGACCTTGGAAAACTGGATAAAATTGCTGCATTAAAAAAGAAATTCAACTTCCGGCTGGTGGTTGATGATGCGCATGGATTCGGGACCATGGGCGCAACCGGGGCAGGTACCGGGGAACATTTCGGCGTGCAGGACGAAATCGATATCTATTTTTCCACTTTCGCAAAATCCATGGCTTCCATCGGGGCTTTTGTAGCAGGTGAGAGGGATATCATCGATATCCTGATGTACAATATGAGATCACAGGTGTTTGCCAAGTCCCTTCCCATGCCCCTGGTGATAGGCGCCATGAAACGGCTCGAATTACTGAAATCAAAGCCCGAGCTGAGAGAAAACCTCTGGAAGATAGTTAATGCTATTCAAAGTGGTTTGCAAGAGAAAGGATTCAACCTGGGCGTGACGGAATCACCTGTGACACCGGTATTCCTGGCAGGAGGGCTCACGGAAGCCACAAATGTGATAACAGATCTGCGTGAAAATTACAGGGTATTCACCTCCATGGTGGTCTACCCGGTAGTACCCAAGAATGTCATCATGCTGAGGATCATCCCTACTGCCATTCATTCTCTGGAGGATGTGGAAATTACGATTAAAGCTTTCTCAGCGGTGGCAGCAAAATTACAGGCAGGCGCTTATCCCAAGGAGCACCCAAAGGTGGTCTGATTATCAGGTACCTGCAGTATCCCCGAACAGGTCAATCTGAAGACGAGGTGTGTACCGGAATCCATGCTGAATGGCCAGCTTGGTTGTCAGGTGCATGCTTTCGCGCAACAGTTCCGGGCTGCCTCCGACAGGCATTAAAACAACATCATCCGGCTCTACAAAGTTCAGGTGATTAAGAAAATCCTGTCTGATCTCATCTATATCCGACTCCCGGGAAATGACGAATTTCAGTTGAAAATCCTTGTTTGATTTTGAACCTTTATGCATGCAGGCATTGATATATTTTTGAAGAGTGTCAGGATTGCGCCGGAATTTCTTGTGATCCCTGATATGGTTTTGTCCAACAGGATAGTCGAGCAGCCTGTTTTTCTTCGCATCCGGATCAGAACTTTTCAGTTTCGGGGATATGGAGAAAAGGTCTATATGCATGGCCAGTTCCGGAATAAATAAGACACCGTTTGTTTCGAGTGTAATGTGAACGTTCAGTTCCATTTTTAAATATCTGGCCAGTTCAACCAGTGGCAGAGGCTGGAGGGTCGGTTCTCCACCTGAAATAATCACATGCCTTATCATTCCCAGGTTTGCCCTGACTATGTCTACCACCTCTCCAGTATCCATGATGTCCATCTCCACCGGATAATGAGAAGCATAGGGCGTATCACAGATACTCACTTTCCCCGTTGGGGTGGTCCACGTACAACGAAGATTGCATCCGCTGGTCCGGATAAACAGGACCGGGATACCTACCAGTTTACCTTCCCCCTGGAGGGTTCCCGGAAATGCATAGCCCGTATCGGGCACCTGCTCCATCGGTTGCCCTCCGGCGGTCCGGGTAACCGGAAATATGCCGTTCTTTACCAGTTTGATCTCCATCGATTATGACTTATTGTCAGTTTTGTGCAAATTTAGCAGTTTTCATTAAAAGGTATGGATATTGTTATGTAGGAGACATTATTAATGAGATTATCATAAAAACCGGATATGGCATTATTTAAATCAATAGGAGACCTGCATGAGGAGCAGGAAAAGACATCCACACCAGAATCATCTGAAAAAGTACGCTGCCTCATTATCGGTTCGGGGCCGGCCGGGTATACCGCTGCCATATACGCAGCTCGTGCCAACCTGGTACCGGTGCTTTATGAAGGCTTACAGCCAGGCGGTCAGTTAACCACCACTACAGATGTTGAGAATTTTCCCGGTTATCCGGACGGAGTCTCGGGTCCCGTGATGATGGAAAACCTGAAAAAACAGGCTGAACGGTTTGGGTCAGATATACGCTGGGGCCTGGCAACCGCTGCTGACCTGTCAGCACAGCCATACAGGATCACCATTGATGACAGACACCTCATTGAGGCTGACTCCGTGATTATTGCTACCGGGGCTACCGCTAAGTACCTGGGACTGGAATCCGAGCAAAAATTTATGGGACACGGGGTCTCTGCATGTGCCACCTGTGACGGATTTTTCTATAAAGGAATGGACGTGGCTGTCGTGGGCGGAGGGGATTCTGCCTGTGAAGAAGCCCTTTATCTGTCCGGACTCTGTAAGAAAGTATATATGATCGTCAGAAGGGATGTCTTCCGGGCCTCCAAAATCATGGTGGAACGAGTGCTGAATAGTGAGAACATAGAGGTTTTATTTGAACATTTACCCAAAGAGGTGGTAGGTGATCAGAATGTGGATGGAGTCATCGTCCATAATAAAAAAACAGGCAAGGACTACAAGGTCGAGGTCGAGGGATTTTTCCTGGCCATAGGTCACAAACCCAATTCAGACATATTTGCTACATACCTGAATACAGATGATGTAGGTTATATACAAACCACAGCGGGTACATCAAGGACCAACCTGGAAGGTGTATTTGCCTGTGGAGATGTGCAGGATGCACATTACAGGCAAGCCATTACTGCCGCCGGATCGGGTTGTATGGCTGCCATTGATACCGAGAGATACCTGAGCGAGAAGGGTCTGTAACACCCATACCAACACTCATCACACTACGTTAGTCAATGTATTCACGTTGTTCATGGTCGTTTTATGCAGATCAATAAACATGTGAATAAAATTAATGTATCCAAGACCTTTCAATCTGGAATATTTCTTAGATTTCAGGTTACCAAATTACGATACTTGGATAAAACTGGTACAATATTCCAGGAACTGATTGACAACTGCCTGATAGGGATTTATATAACCAATCCCTCAGGTGAGATACTTTTTGCCAACAGGCAGATAATCAACATGCTAGGCTATGAGAACCTGGATGAATTAAAACGGCGCAACCTCGAGGAAGAAGGATATATTAACCAGTACGATCGCGACGAATTCAAATCCGTCATGCAAAATGAGGGTATCATTCGGGGATTCGAAACCGCATGGATACGCAAGGATGGGAAAAAAATCATGGTCCGGGAGAGTGCCCGGGCTGTTTTTAATAACAAGCTCGAAGTGGTGCGTTATGAAGGTTTGATTGAAGATATTACCGAGACAGCCGAATCAGACTCCGTGGTCAAAGAAAGGAGTGAAATGCTGGAAGCGGCTTTGATACAAAGAACTGCTCAGCTGGAAGCGGTTAACAAGGAATTGGAAGCCTTCTCCTATTCTGTCTCACATGACCTTCAGTCCCCTATCAGACACATGCAAAGTTTCACAGAGTTACTGGAGAGGAGAAACCGTGATACCCTGGATGATAAAAGCAAGCTCTACCTGGAACACATACTTGGATCTATCAACAGGATGGGACGCCTTACCGAAGATCTCCTGACATTTTCCAGGGTCTCAAATACCAGCATAAGCAAGGTACGTTTCGAACTGAAGGAGCTTGTCGAATCTATCATCAGTGAAGATTATTCGATACCGGACGGGGACCGGAAAATCATCTGGGATACGGAACAACTCGGCAGCATTGATGGAGATCCGAATCTTTTAAGACAGGTATATTCCAATCTCATTTCCAATGCGGTAAAATTTACCAGAACTGTTAAGAATGCCAGGATAGCTTTCGGATTTTTGCAGGAGCACGGGAAGATTCTGTTATCCGTCAGGGATAATGGTATAGGCTTTGACACCAAATATGCGGACAAGGTTTTTGAAGTTTTTTACCGCTTGCATAAAGAAGATGAATATCCAGGCTCAGGTGTTGGCCTGGGTATTGTGAAACGGATCATCAACCGGTGCGGAGGTGAAATATGGGCAGAAGGCAAAGTGAATGAAGGTGCAGCTTTCTACTTTACTTTGCCTGATTCAGCATCAGAGAATAATCATTATGAAACATAATAATAGCCACTAACCATACAATGAAAACTCTAAGGATCCTCTATCTCGAGGATACAGATTATGATGTTGACCTGGTCAGGGAATACCTGGAAGAGGATGGAATTGTATACAACCTGATCCATGTTAAGACGAAAGAGGAATTTATCACTGCCCTGAAAGAAGAGGAACTGGATATCATTCTTGCAGATTTCTCCCTGCCATCATTTGATGGTTTGGAAGCCCTGGATATTACACAGCAATTGATCTCGGATATACCATTTATCATTATTTCAGGTGTGATGGGGGAAGAACTTGCCATAGAAGCCCTGAAAAGCGGAGCTACAGATTATGTACTCAAGCAACGACTCTCCCGTCTTGTTCCTTCCATCAGCCGGGCCTTACTTGAAGCAAATGAACACTCCACCCGCCTCAGGGCAGAAAGTGAGCGTCAGAAATATGATTTTATCGTAAATGCTTCCAAATCCATGTTCACCCTGGTAGACAGGAATTATACATATGAAGCTGTCAATGATGCTTTCTGTAAGGCACATAACCTGATCAGGGATGAGGTGATCGGAAAAACACTGACTGAAGTATGGGGTGAGGATAGTTTTGATAAATATATCCGGAAAAACTTTGATGATAGTTTCGAGAACAATGTTGTCAGGTACCAGGCATGGTTTGAGGTGCCATCCCGTGGCATGCGTTGTTTTGAAGTGACGTTCTATCCGTATAAGGAAGAAGGCGATGATGTTACTCACACGGTTGTTGATACGATGGATGTAACGGATAAGCAGAAAGCCGAGGAGGCCATGCGGGAGAGTGAGACCAAGTACCGTTTGCTATTTGATCACGCCGCGGAAGCCATCCTGCTTGAAAAAGATGGCCTGATTACAACATGCAATACACGGGCGGTTGAATACTTCGGTTATTCAAAACAGCAACTGATGTCGAAGGGTTTGCTGGATCTGCTGGTTAAAATTCAGCCTGACGGCAGTGATGCCGGCAAGTACGCCAGTGAGCTGGAAGCAGTCACCAGGAAAGGGGAATTGTTTGAGATTAACTGGGAATTTAAAAAGAAAGACAGAAGCACATTTATTGCAGACGTCATTGCTGCAAGTTTTCAACTGAAAGGTGAGACATTTTACCAGTTTTTTATACACGACATCACGGAGAAGGCGAAAGCCGAAGAAAGTCTGAAAAGGCTTGCCGAAGCCATGGAACAGTCAGCTGAACTTGTGGCAGTTACGGATATAAAGGGGCATTTTGTATACGTAAACAAAGCCTATGTGGATAAACTCGAATACTCAAAGAAAGAGATTATCGGGAAACACATTACCCAGATCCTTCCTCCAGCATTTTCAAAGGAAACACTTTACCAGATGAATGCCGTGCTGGCTGATCATAAAGTCTGGTCCGGAGATTTGGATATCATGTCGAAAAAGAAGCAGCAACTGCTTGTGTCAGCCAGAGTATCCCCTATCCGCAGTAAGGAAGGAGACATTACCAGCTACGTATATGTGCTGCGGGATATCACCGAAGAATCAAAGATCAAGGCCTATCTCCGCCAGGCCCAGAAAATGGAAACCATTGGTACACTGGCTGGTGGTATTGCGCATGACTTCAATAATATTCTCGCTACCATTACAGGCCATACCGACATCGCTCTTCAGGATGTAAAACCTGATAATCCTGTGTATGAAGACCTTGAACAGATTGAAAAAGCAACCCAGCGTGCCAAGGGCCTGGTGAACCAGATCCTGACCTTCTCACGCCAGGTAGAAACAATAACAGTGGAGGTAAGCATAGACATGCTTATCGCAGAAGCAATCAAGCTCCTGGCTGCCTCTGTTCCCAAAAATATCAGGATCAAGCAGGATATGGCTGCTGATTGTGGAGGCGTCATGGCAGATCCATCCCAGTTGCACCAGGTCATTATGAATATTTGCACCAATGCCATCTATGCCATGAAGGATAGCGGAGGAATTTTACACATCAGATCAAAATGCCTTGTACCAACACAAAGGCTTAAATCAAGGTTCCCCGGACTGGAAGACACACAATATATCTGCCTTACCTTTAAGGATACGGGAACCGGGATGGATGCCGGAACGGCGGAACGGATATTCGAACCCTTCTACACCACAAAGCCTGTGGGAGAAGGAACGGGACTTGGACTGTCGGTTGTGCATGGAATTGTAAAGAACCTGGCGGGTGAAATTTTCGCTGAAAGTACACCAGGAAAAGGTTCAACATTTACTATTTTATTGCCTTGTATGGATGAACAAAAACAAAAATCCCTGATTAATGCAAACCATACTGATAATCGAGGATGATACCGACCTGCGCAGGATGCTGGTAAAATTGCTGGAGAGAGAGGATTTCAGGGTACTTGAAGCGGGAACCGGACTGGAAGCCCTGCAGATCCTTGATTATTTTATCCCTGATATGGTTATTACAGATATCATTATGCCAGACCAGGATGGTATCGGAACCATAAACGAGCTTAAAAAGCGATATCCTGAGATCAAGATCATTGCCATATCAGGGGGTGGCAGGATGCTCAGCAAAGATTACCTGGGCATTGCAAAAATACTCGGTGCCCATCATACCTTCTCCAAACCATTTGATACAAAACTTTTCCTGAAAAAAGTGCATGAATTGATCAACCTGCAGGAATCTGGCAATACTCACTCTGTCTAACTATTCTTCATCTTTAATATATCGGACTGACAAAGCATACTGGCCTCCTGACCTTTTAGAACGTTCAATTCCACTCGAATTTGGTGATAATTGCCGCACGTAATAGTAAGCTTGGGACTGATCATATGAAGATGTCCAGAAAAATGTACTGGAATTTATTGAATAAAACCGGGTGCCCCACCTGGTGGTCATGTAACCTGAATATTTTGCATTAAAACCGACACCATCTTCAGTGCTTAATAAATATCCGGCATTGACACCTCTGAAACCATCAGCGAACAATTCATCATTCGGTATTCCCAAATATGTTTCCAGGGTCCGCCATTCGTTATCGGTCGGAAGATGCCATCCTGGAGGGGCTGCCATTTTTGCTGTGCCTAAGGTATATAATCTCCCAAATAGTTCACAATTCGACTGGTCATTGCCGTAACAGTAAGAACCTGTTGTATCAAACTTGAAGTTTTCAGCCATCCACCATCTCTTAGCCAATTTCACTGTTTTATATACCTGCCCGTCCCTTGGATCCGTAAAACTGGCTGTCTCACTTGGTTGAATTAATTTGAAGGGATTTTCACTTTCATATTGGATGAAATCATCATCATTGCTCATAATTTTGATGGAATAAACACCTTCATCGTCAAGCGTATCCGGTATGGTCCAGCTGAATTCTCCCTTTTTTAAAGCCTCGTCGGATATTCTGAGATATGAACTGTCAGATTTCAATAATCTGATCCGGAGAGATGTGCTCCTGTCATCCTGCCACCTGATCAGATAAGTATTTCCCTGAATTAATGTCTCACCAATACTGGGGAAGATCACCTTGTGATTATTAGGATCTACCAGATCGGATTCATAA
>JAZGGT010000388.1:0-9472 GCA_036480555.1 Bacteroidales bacterium
GATCTTTCAACAATTACTTTTTGATATATTAGCAACACTGAACCATCTTTCTGAAGATACAAAGGATTTAATCTATGAGAAGATTGATATAATGTTTGAGAACTATAGAAACAATGAATATGTAAAAAGGGAGTATGGCTTCCTCCTTCATATCCGCATTGTTTGTACTGTCGGTAAGGCGTATTTCCGAGGTTGGCCCAGGTGGAGCGTAGACTCCAGTACGAATCGGCAGGACCCGGTTGAACACCAGGGATCTTATTCGAATAAAAAGGGCAGGAACCATTGTCCACCAAAAACATGACCAGGGTATTTTCCAGTTCACCCGCTTCTTCAAGCCTGTCCAGGACCCTCCCGATATTCTGGTCCATCCGGTCTATCATGGCCGCGAACACAGCCATTTCTAGGTCCAGCGAATCCTGCATGCCTGCCGAGAGGCCCTCCCATGGATAATAGTCTGTGTATTCGGGGACCAGGGGGCCACGGAATTTGTTAAGGTTGCCTTCCGGGGGACTCAATTCAGCATTCTCTGGCAATACGCCAAGCTCTTTCATCCGCTGATAGCGTTCCTCCCTCAGGCTGTCCCATCCCTTCAGGTAGGTCCCACGATATTTGGCAATGTCCTCAGGCCTTGCCTGAAGAGGGTAATGGGCCGAATGATAGGGAAGGTAGAGAAAGAAGGGATCCTTTCTGTCAAATGCCTCCTTAAGCCAATTCAGTGCACGGTCAGTAATAAAATCAGTTTTGTACATGGGAGATTTTTCGAACTCAATTTCCGCCGCACTTATTTCCTTTCCCTCAAGGTAAAAAGGGCGTTCAAAAGCTCCCGATGGGGGGAGGAAATACTCCGTTGTGGCCCAGAAGTAGAATGAATGATCGAAGACATTTTCAGCCCTGCAATAATCCGGTACCCAGGCATTGAAATGTTCCTTCCCGCTCATGATATTAAAATAGCCGGCCTTACCGGTGAGTTCTGCGATATGCACTGCCCCGTTCCCGCCTTTGTAAAGTCCAGTCAGCATACTGGAGCGTGTAGGATCGCATTTGGCCATGTTATAGAAGGTAGCGAATCTAATGCCTTCCCGGGCCAGCCGGTCAATATTAGGTGTCCGGATCTCTCCTCCATAGCATGCGATATCCGAGATGCCTATATCATCAGCCATGATAAGAACAATATTGGGCTTGAGGGAAGGTTTCCCGGAACAGGATATTAATGTGAAAATAGCCGAGAGCATTGCGACTGATTTCAGATAATTGAGTGCATACATTATCCCAAGAATTAATATAGCGATCCCTGTAACCGCTGAAAGCTAATATACAAATAGATGATCTTAACTAAAAACCGAGACCATAGTCTATAGGACTGGAGTTCATCCAGGCTTATTCAATGTTCCTCTGTATATATGCCTGCTTGAAGTACTCACCGGAAAGAGCTTCAATGATGTAATAACCGACTGGAAGCAGGGTACCCAGGCTGTCTTTTCCATCCCATTCATAGGAGTGATATCCACTCGTTAATGGACCATCCTGGAGAATGCTGATCTCATTCCTTTCAAGGTCATATATTGTTGCTTTTACGGAGGTCTCGTAATTTACCTGGAAACTAATGGTAGTGCTGTCAAGGAATGGGTTTGGAGTGATCTCAATCTGGTCGATGAATTCATATCCCCGCAACTGGAGAGTAGTGGAGTCTGACAGGAATCCGGGCAGATCGATGGCATAGATGTGCATGTCATCACTTCCCAAGTAAATATTATCTTCATAGACCAGGGGATCGATAAAGAGATTTCCACCGATAAGAGAAGCATTTACCAAAGATCCGTTCTCTCTGTCCAGTGCATAGAGATATCCACTACCATAATTGGATCCCGAATTAGCAAGCGCATCACCAGTGGTAAAGAAGATATGGTCACCTTCTATTATGGGACTGGAAAAGCTGTTATGCAGAATTTCATATGTCCAGAATATCTCCCCGGTAGCGACATGGAAAGCAAATAATTTATGGCAATCGGAGCCCCCTATGAATAGGGTATCACCTGCTACCAGAGGATCACCGGAGATCCATCCCCCGTTTTGCTCTACATGGCTCCATGCCTTGTTTCCCGTATTTATATTGATTACCTGTATTTCGTGATTCCTGGCACCAAATACCAGGATGGAATCATGGATGTATAATCGAGTGTTGATCCGGCCATAAGTAGGATAGTACTGTTCCAGGTAAGTTCTGTAAGTCCAAAGGGTATCCCGGGTTTTGAGGTCAAAAGCGTAAATCCTCCCGTTCCAGTCCCCCGTGTACAGGATATAATCTTTTATAGCTGGCGTACATCTTATGGCTGCCGAATCTATGGTGGACCAGGCGAATTGGAGATCACCCTTCAGTGCATCAAAACAATACAGCATCCCATTCTCACAACTAAAATAAACGGCTGCATCATGAATTACAGGGTTGCTGTGATGATAATCCCAGGGATCGAGATTGTCACGTGGGACCAATGATTCGATCGTATAGGTCCAGATCTCCCTGCCCGAGGATTTATCCAGGGCATAAAAACGATTGCCGCTTGAAAAATACAGCATGGAATCTTTGATGGCAGCGGAGCTTTTTACAGCAGATCCGGTCGGGATTGACCATCTCTCACCGCCGGTCTTTAAATCAACAGCATAAAATGTTTTGTCATTGCTGCCGAAATAAAGCACATCGTTGTCAATGATGGCGTGGGACTGTATCCTGTCTCCGGTTTCGAAGAAACTTGAAACATAGCTTTCTGTTGGACCGGAACAATTACATAGGAGGCATAACATTAACAATAGTCCGATCTGTCTTGTATTCACCTTTATAGCTACCATAGGCGGCAAGTTAATAAAAGTAATCCATTCTGAACTGAGGATAGGTTTGATATGGTAATTGTTTTATATTTTTATGTTTTATAATTAAACATTCAACCAAATGAAATTTACAAAATCTTTAATGTTGATCGTACTGATTGTATCAGTTGGCGCTAACCTATTTGCACAAAAGCAGGCAGATCCTGTAGGAACATAGAGTTTTCATGCCCCAGATGCTGCCTATGAGTATAGTTCGGGAAATATAGTTATTGGCAAGGAAGGCAAGGAGTATACTGCCAAGATAGTTTTTGGAGAGTCTTATGAGATCAAAGGCCAGGATGTTGTGCTGGAGAAGGACCAGCTTACCTTTACAGTATATATTGAAGGTGAGCCGATCAGCATAAAAGGAACCGTTACCAAGGAAACCATCATTGGAAAGGCAAGTTACACTGATGGAATCATATCCTTTGAAGCTGAGAGGAAGAAAGAGGAGAAGCAGTAGATGGGTTTTAAATCAATAATTGCGGGATGTCTCGCGGTATCACTGTTCTTATCCGGTTGCGGATCCAATGAGACAGGAATCCCGGATGAGCCGGGTGATCTGCTGGAATATGTTGATCCATTTATTGGGACAGGATTTCATGGTCATACTTTTCCCGGACCGGTGTTGCCGTACGGAATGATGCAACTGAGTCCGGATACAAAGCTGAACGGTTGGGATGCTTCCAGCGGGTATCATTATGATGACAGTACCATATTTGGATTTTCACATACCCATTTAAGCGGTACAGGAATAGGGGATATGGGGGATATCCTTATGCTGCCCTTCACCGGTGAGAATGAACAGAAGCCGGTGGCCTTGTTTAATAAAACCGGAGAGGAGTCCCACGTTGGCTATTATTCAGTAAGCTTTGATAACTATGATGTTCGTGCAGAGTTAACCGCTACTCCGAGGGTTGGGTTTCACAGGTACAAATTTGGTCCCTCAGAAAAAAAGAGGGTCCTGCTGGATATAGGGCATATCCTCCAGCGAACATGGGGGCACGATAATGTATATAATGAGATCGAGATCATCGATCAGAAGCACATCAGGGGAGTGAAACATTCCACGGGCTGGGCATTCGACCACAGGGTCTATTTTTATGCCGAGTTTTCCAGTCCTTTCACCCTTGATGAGGTGATTTCGGACGCCCAAGCCACGGGATCGGATCCTATATACAAAGGAAACAGCGTATATGCCTATCTCAGTTTTAAAGAACTCTCAGACACTGAACCCCTGCTCATAAAGGTCAGCATCTCCCCCGTGGATGTTGAAGGTGCCAGGAATAACATGCTGGTTGAACTGCCCGGTTGGGATTTTGAAGAGGCGCAACGGGAAGCCGAGGATGCATGGAGGAAGGCCCTGTCAAAAATCAGGGTATACTCCAATGACAAGGGAAAATCACACAGTTCTATACTGCCCTTTACCATACCATGATAGCTCCCATGTTATACCAGGATGCAGACGGCCGGTACCGGGGAATGGATTGGAAGATACAGAAGGCTTCGCCTGGGGTGACCAATTATACGGTTTTTTCCATGTGGGATACCTTCCGGGCCCTCCATCCCCTGATGACCATTATTGATGAATCCAGGTCGGCTGCCTGGGTCAATAACCTTTTGTTAAAATATAAGCAGGGTGGATTTTTGCCTATGTGGCCCCTGGCATCCAACTATACCGGCACCATGGTGGGTTACCCTGCGGTTGCCAATATTGCCGATGCCCTGGCAAAAGATATCCCCGGTATTGATAAGCAACTCGCCCTGGAAGCCTCTGTAAACAGTGCCTCCTATAAACCATGGCCGGAAAATTCCGATGTATATCCACGCAAAAGGAGCTTAATGCCCGCCTACAACAAATATGTGAATGAAGGAAGACATATTCCAGCCGATGAGATTGTTAAATCGGTTTCATTTGGCCTGGAAATAGCCTATTATGATTGGTGTATCGCGCAGATCGCCACGATCTGTGAAAATGATTCCATAGCAGCATATTTCCAGGAACGATCAATTAACTACCAGCATTATTTTGATGAAAGTACCGGGTTCATGCGAGGTAAAAACAGCGATGACAGCTGGGTTACACCTTTTAATCCAAGGTATTCAAGTCATGAGACGGCGCCATATGTTGAAGGCAACGCCTGGCAGTGGACATGGTTCGTACCCCATGATGTTGCTGGATTATTGGAGTTATTTGGCGGGCGGGAAGAATTTATCAGGAAACTGGATACCCTGTTTACGACCTCTTCACTTATTGAGGGTGAAGATGCCAGTGGGGATATTACAGGACTGATCGGCCAGTATGCCCATGGAAATGAGCCCAGCCATCACATCGCTTATCTCTACACTTTGGCCGGTCAAGCCTGGAAGACCCAGGATTTGATTGACAGGATATTCCGCGATTTTTATTCAGCCAGTCCCGAAGGCATAGTTGGCAATGAGGACTGTGGACAGATGTCTGCCTGGTTTATCCTCAGTGCCATCGGCTTTTACCAGGTAGCCCCGGGGAATCCCGTTTACACCATTGGCCGGCCTCTCTTCAAAAAGGTTGAGATTGATGTTGGTGAGGGAAAGATTTTTACCGTAATAACTAAGAACAACAGTGCAGAGAACCGTTATGTTCAGGAAGTGTACCTGAATGGGAAAAGGCAGGACGGACTATTTGTTCATCATCGGGATATTATGAAGGGAAGTACCCTGGAGATAGTGATGGACAATACAGCTGGCAAAGATTTTGCGGGACTGCTGCCTGATTAGTTGGCTCTTATTTCATAGCTTCCAGATAGAGTAAATACCCCTTTCGTGGCCGGACCAATATCCTGTCTCTGACTTTGAATTGCTGACCATCCTGAAAAACTTCTATTTCTGGTGCTGTGAGGATGGCATTATCAGGATCCATGCCGATCTTCTCCCAGTTTATTTGAAGCTTTATCTCATGGGGATCATCTGAAAAATTCCCTACGGATATCAGCACCTTGTCCTCTTTTAGATAGGCTGTTGCCTTGACATCAGGATGATCAGTTTCCACCAGGGGGGCCAGGTCCCATGGTCCTGACATTTGGGATTGTTCAATACCAAATTCATCCCATATCTTCCAGATGGCAACCGGATTACAGGTTACGCCTTCGGTGGACCAGGGAAGCCGGGTAGTCATCCCGAAAACCATCCCCAGCCAGGGGTTCCCACCACCGTGCAGCATATCGCCCATGAGTCCGAAAGGGATCCCCGAGACCTCTACGAGCCAGTTCTCATAGGACATCTCATTATACATAAAGCTTTCACCGAACCAGAGTTTATCAACATATGGAAAGTATTCTGCATACTGAGTGGCCGGTCCCTTTGAGAAGCCTGTATTGGAGTGCAGGTCAATGATACAACCTGGTTTTTCCGCCTCCATAACTTTTCTCATCCTCTTCATGATATGCCTGTCAAAGGTTACATCATCCAGGTATAGACCGTCGATATCTACATTCCTGACAAGCCAGGCAAGTCCCTCAATATAATAGTTAATCCACCTGCTGTCTCCGGGGGCCGTCAGGATGGATGCATCCACCGTGGTATCATCTGAATGTTGATACCATTGGGGCCGGTATCCTGATACCAGGTGTTCCCTCAACCAGGGGTATCCACCTCCCTGTCCATCATCAAATATTTCAGTACCGAGACTTCTTAGGGCCCAGATCTCCGTAACATGATTGGTCAGTTCCCGGATGGTGTAATAGATCTTAACCTTGAGTCCCTTTTCATGGTTCCGTCCAATAAAAGTTTTCATGGCCTCGACAGCTTTGAAAGGGTAGTTGATAAATGGATTGAAGCGGTTGGCATGGTGCAGGTTCACGATCCGAATCCCGGCTTCCAGGTCACCCTGTCCAGGATCTGGCTTTGCGGCATTATGAAAATACCTGTCCCTGAACTGTGAGGCTGGGTTCAGGGTTTTTACAGGGGTCATCAGCAAGGCGAATTCATATACCAGTTCATCCCCTTCTTCCAGTTCGCGTTCCCCGCTGTAAACAGTGGCCAGGACCTCCGATTCTCCTCGATTTATGCTGAAACCACCTTTCCCCTGGTTGTCCCAGCTTTCCGGGGGAGCCGGATGGTACAGGTTCAGCAGTGGTCCGTGGTAGGTGCTTCCTCGAAGCTCGACCCAGAGACCGGCCCTGGTATTCCCAATCCAGAAACTATCTTCGGGACCTTTCCAGTGGGACTGGTGTCGCCGGGGCATTGCTGTACCCGGTAAGCCTATCCCCATCATATATTCAGCGATTTCTCTGCGGAAGGGGATTTCCAGCCGTATATCCTCCACCAAGATGTCATTCTTTGCCTTCAGTTGGTAACGATATCGCAGGTATCCGTCCGATTCTGCGACACCCTTACCTGTCAACCTGAAATGTTTCGACTGGCTGGTCCATTCGCCCGAAAGTTTTCCCTTGCTGTTCACAACATTTCTGTATTCCGGTGCAGAAAATTCTTCCACATCATGATCTGCCCGGACAGAGAATACCATGCTTCTGTTCAATACCTCGGTCTCACCGATCATGATTGACCTGGGTAGTACGGATTTACCTGCAGTGATCTTTTTGCCTGATACTTCCAGTACGGCATTTTCAGTTTGGTTCAGTGCGCTGTAGGGTGCCACGGGTTGATCATCAAGTCCCGCGGTAGAATTGAGCCAACGGAGCCTGGAATGGCGCCAGGTTTCAGCATCACCACGGTCCGCCAGCACTTCTCGTTGGACTTTAATATCCACGGTAACTTCTTGTTTTTTACCCTCAGCCGGACCAACCAGGATTTTACCCTTATAGGTGCCTGGAGAGATATCCTCCGGGATATCGACGCCCATCCAGAGGGCCTGCACCTGCCCTTCCATTACTCGGATTTCCTTCTTAAATGTTTTTCCATAGGTATCCATCCCTTCTGTGTTGAAACAGGTGAGCCTTTTGGTTCCTATGGAGGCTCCACCCGGACCATCAAGACCGGTGAAGGATACCTGGAGATCTTCCACATCAGACCTTGCGGCAAAGAGGGCAACCTGGAATACGTAGTATTCGTTTCTCTGTGCAATGCCTTCAAAATGATTAAGCTTTGGTTCCTTAATCCATTTCAGCGGGATCTCATCCTTCATCCTTACAGGGTACAGGCGGTCTTCCGTAAAGAGCAGAAACGGTCCCGGATGATCCTCGAGGAAGGCAGCTTTTTCTGATTTCAAGGGGATGACCTCCATAGGAAAGAAATTATCTGAAGCAGTCCGGGCTTCGAATCTTTCCAGCCTGGCACTTGGAACGGCTTCGGACTGGAGCTGTCCAAGCCATTCAGGACCTGGTTTTCCTTCCCTGGGAAAATAGTCCTTGTTATAGAATCCCCATCCCTCCTGTACCTGGAAGGGCAGGTAATACAGGTAGTAAGTTCCTGCTTTTACAGGACCTGCAAAGATCTCACAGCTTTCAATGTCAACCTGAATCCTGTGAATATTCAGCACTGTATCATTCGACTCCGCAGATATAAGGAGCAGCATCCGGTCCTGCGTGTCCCGGTCATGTCTCCTCCAGGGTAAAACAATATGTACAGCCTGTTCATTTCCTTCAACCTGGAGCACAGCCCTCTGATTGCCGTAGGATTCAGCCCATGGCTCATCGGTTACAGAGTACAGCTGTGAAACCCTGGTACATCCTGATGCCAGGACCAGGGTGAGGATGAGCATGAATAAAATGAATTGAAAATGCCTCATATTACATTAATTAAAGTTCCACCCCTTAAATAGTTTTAATGAGATCCAGATACTTCTGCCCCTTCCGTCAATACCTGACCCATGGGTTCTGTATGCTTCGTTGAAAATATTATGGATACCGGCGTTTACCTGGAAGAAACTACCGGTAAAACCAAGAGAGCAGTTTACAATATTCCAAGATGGTGTTCCTCCTTCCTGTATCCTGTTGTCATCAATATCGCCCGAAGACAATCTTGTTTGTTCTCCTGCATATGCCCATTCCAAGATTGCATTGAAGTTTTTGACATGTCGATACTTTAAGCCCAGCCTGCTGTTCAGCGGAGGTATCCGCCTCAGCGTAGAATTTGTAGCCAGGTCTTTTCCGTATGTGTAGCTGATATTCCCGAACAGGGTAAGAGAGGGCAGGATGCTGTATGTGCCATCTGCTTCAATCCCCTGTATTACGGCCTGTTTTATGTTTTGTCGCTGGTAGACCTGAACCCCGTCAATGGAATCATTTCCATTGTAGGTTGATTTTACATTCGCAATAAGGCCATTCAATCTATTTCTGAAAAGTGTAAGGTTCCCGCTATACCTTCTGGATTGCAGCTTTAATCCAGCATCCAAATTAACTGATTTTTCAAGCTTTAAGTCATAATTGGGGATTTCATACCGGAAATCAGCAATGCCTAAACTTGATACATCATTGATATTCGGAGCCCGGAATCCGGAACTGACAGAAGACACAAACCTTAGCTCTTCTGTAATTTTGTAGTTGAGGCCCGCACTTCCGATAAGGGCGGAAGGGGAGAGTTTTATGTCTCCTAGTGTTTCATCCGATACTGAAAGCTGGAAATAGTTAAACCTTGCTCCGAAAGTAAGTGAAAACCGGTGGAGATTTACGGA
>JAZGGT010000389.1:0-3353 GCA_036480555.1 Bacteroidales bacterium
ACAGCTGATCTTACCTTGAAAGTATAATGTCCAGGGGCCAGTCCCGAATAAGAGACCTCTCTCGATGAGGTAGTAAACCAGCCCGGATCATGTGGTTCAAGTTGGTACTGGAAGGAGACGGCCTCGAGGTGCTGATACCAGATGGCAGAAAAATGAAATATAAGATAATTTTGCTGGTATTCTAGTAATGTCTGATTCCGGAAATCAAAATCTTCATAAATTATCTTGACCCTGTCAATGACGGTTTTAGGTCCACTGAAAAATGCATCCGGTAAACAGGCAAACTTGACGATACCTTTTTCTGATCCCATCCAGATGTTTCCTTGAGGATCCTGGCCGACTGCATTCAGGAAAAACTCGTTCTGCTGATCTCCGAATTGTGGATCGAGGTAGGAGAAATGTCCGTTTTCGATATCCAAAATATCAATTCCTGACTTATTTAGCATGAGCAGGTTGTCTTCCCGATCAAGGATAATTGTAGTAATAGCTAGATCCCTGAGACCTTCCTCAGTTCCATATCTCATGAAACCCGATCCATCGAAGCGATAGATACCATTTGTGGCAGATGCAAACCACAGATTACCTGAGCGGTCTTCGGTGATTGTTAACATTACCTGCCTGCCTGGCTCCTCATCACCAAGGTAAGTTTGTGTATTCCCGTTATGGTATGAGATAATGCCGCTCCCATCAGTAGCAAACCATAATTCTCCTCTTGAATCTTTATAAATATCATAGAGGTAATTAATATCGAGTCCGGATCCCTGTCCAATATCCACCTGATTTAAAGTCAGAGGCTGATCAAGTGGATTACCCGGTAACCGGCAAGCAGCTACCCCACCTAGTGTTGCAATACAGATATGGGCACTATCTCCTGTCAGCGAAATAATATTCTCATCCGGTAATCCGTCCGAGTGGGTTATATGCCTCATGCGAGAAGTCTGTTTGTCAATGATATATATGCCTTCACCGAAGGTACCGGCCCATATATTGCTGAAAGGATCTTCAAATAAGGTGATGATGGAATTCGTTGGGGATGCCTCGAAGACTTTGGTCGGTATCTGGCGAGATCCGGGATTAAATCTGTACACCGAATTATACATACTGAACCAGAGATTGGCATTCGTATCAACATGCAAAGCATGAATATCGTGGAAGTTGAAACCATTCATGCTGGTCCAAAGTTGAAGGGCATTTCCTGGAGTCAGGATAATTTCTTCCGGTGTAAAGAATATAATGTTACCGTGATAATCCTCTACCAGGTCAATTATTTCAAGATCTGCTGAAACAGATCATGGCTGTTTATTATAAGAATCAGATTCAATGATATCTTGCAGGTCCAGGATGCCCTTATTCTTTGTTGCTGCAATAATATTCCTGCTGCTCTGCAGAATACCCGTAACCATCCCATATTCCCATGAGGAGAATGGCGATACAACCTTTTTAGCATCAGGATCCATATCCAAGTAACAGACTCCTGCTGATTCCATCCCTACCCACATTCTACCGGTATCGTCTAGAAACAATGCCGTGATCAGGACATCAGGAAGGCCTTCTTCATGGGTAATGGAGTGAGTCACCGATCCATTGGGGGAGATAATGTTGATCCCCCTGTCTGTACCTACCCAGATATTGCCTGATGTATCAGATTCCAGGCAGTAACAGTAATCATCAAGCAATCCATTGCCTGTATTAATTATCCTCAAACTATCCTTCAGGTGATATAAGCCTTTTCCATAGGTAGCAAACCATATCTCTTTTTCATTTGTAATCAGGATATCCCTGATTTCAGAACCGGTAGATGCAATTTGTTCTATTTTTCCATCAGGCAGACTTATTTTCAGGAGGAGTCCGGATGCCGTTCCTACAATCAATTCATTGGTTGAATATTCACCCAGAGAAGTAATTGATTGGGCTTTAAGAGAGTCTGATAGTAGCACCAGCGATTTATTGTAACCATCCGTGATGAACAGACCCCCAGTTGTTCCAAGGTAAAGAAATCCTTCGGCGCCAGATAACAGACTTTTAAACTCAATATTGCCAAAACCCCAACTTTTGAAGAGTTCCTTGTAAACCCATTCCTGGCAGTATGCCGAGAGGAAATTTGAGAAACAAAGAAAAAATGTAAAGAGGTACCGGATCAATTGCATCCGGAAAATTAGAAGTAAATCATCTCTATATCTTAAATACTGGTTCAAATATTTCAGCTATTAAAATGTGAGAGGTTGTAGCAAAAGTAAAAAAATCTTCCGGATAATGAATTTTGAACGCGATCAGTTTACATGCTGGATTCTCGATGTTCTAAAGCATCAATACGGATTGTAAAGTATGATTTCCCTTATCCCGGATCCTGTCTTTTTTCTCTATTTTGGTCTGCATAATCAAGGAATCAAACTACATGCAGAAATTGACGTTACTCGGTGATGAGGCCATTGTACAGGCTGCACTTGATGCTGGTATGTCAGGCATTTATGCTTACCCGGGCACACCCTCTACGGAAATAACAGAATATGTGCAAAAATCTAACAGTGCTGGTGAAGGAAAAGTACACTTTTAGTGGTCAGCCAATGAGAAAACAACCATGGAAGCTGCACATGGCATGTCATATGCCGGCAAAAGGTCCAATGTATGCATGAAACATGTGGGATTGAATGTGGCTGCGGATCCTTTCATGAATGCGGCCATCACAGGGGTGAACGGTGGAATGGTCATTGCCGTGGCAGATGATCCTTCCATGCACTCCTCACAGAATGAACAGGACTCACGGGTTTTCGGCAAATTCGCTATGATCCCGATATTTGAACCCGCAGATCAGCAGTAAACATATGACATGACCTACCATGCCTTTGATCTGTCGAAGAAATACAAAATACCCGTTATGCTAAGGGTGACTACCAGGCTTGCACATTCCACTTCGGGGGTTATCAGGGCAGAGGTCAGGGAGCAGAATACCATGGTATTGCCTGGCAGTTCAACCCAGTTCATTTTACTCCCCAGCCCTGCGCTTACTGGGGCTTGCAGACCACCGGGAAATGAGGACATGGTAATATGTCCGCAACTGCACCTCTTTTTATAAACCCTGTGTTCAGTGACAACCGGCTTAATAGGCGGAAGGTCTATGACCTGTTTTCTTTCAACAAACTTACCGGGTAGGGCTCCTATATCTTTCCCGCAATATTCACAATAATCCGGTACATGATCTATGATTTCATTCGGATCGGATGCCATCTCCAGGGTCGTTCCTTCATTACCATTCTGACCACTGGGTTTGCGTCCCGTTTTCTTTCGTAGACTCTTAATCTTGAAAGGCCGGTTCTCGTCATTGGGCGGGGGGATAGAACTATTGTTGCTGTTTT
>JAZGGT010000390.1:0-8244 GCA_036480555.1 Bacteroidales bacterium
TGTATAAAGTGACCGTTTTAGCCGATTGCAGTTCGTTGACAATCGAACCTTGAAACTCATCCATCGAGGTATATCCGGTTTCTGCCATGTACTTCTGTATGCCATCTATCATATCCCGGACTAGGTCAAAACCTGAGATAATTGTTTCCGTGCAAATCCCGAACAAATTAGCTCCCATAAATGCCATTTGGATGACGTCACGATAATTCCGAATGCCTCCGGTACCGGTAATAACAGGTCCCGGACCTATCAATTTGCGCATTTCGTAAACATCCCGGAGTCCAAGAGGTTTGATAATTTCTCCGGAAAAGCAGGAAAGGCTTAACTCCTTCTGAAGATGAAAGGGTGAATCTGCCGGATTGTAAATATCAAAGGGTGGGATCGCCAGCCTGTTGGCCGTACCTCCAACAGCATCAGCACCAGCCTCAAAGCAAGCGCTTGCAACATCCGCTATCTTCCCGCCTTCGGGTGTGAGCTTAACAAAAACAGGGATGGATACGCTTTCCTTAACCGCCCTGGTAATTGCAGCAACGGCTTCAGCATCCTGTCCCAGGCTGGCCCCTGTTTTTGGACCTGTTACATTGCTTTTATCTGAAAGTTCAACATTATAGGACATATTGGGACAGCACATATTCAGCTCAATGATATGGGCCCCGGCGTCTTCGCATTGTCTGGCAAAACCTCCCCATCCTGTATGAATATCTTCATCTCCTGCATAGGTGATATTTGCCATGATAACCAGGTCAGATGTTTGTTTTCTGGATTCACGTATAAGTTCCAGACATTGCTCGGGCAACAGCCGTTTTTCCGCAGTAAATGCAAATATCCCCTGATCTGCAAACCAGCCGTAGCGTGGTTCGCGGTTAATGTATGGTTCCGGAGCAATAGATAATTTTAAACTAACACCACCCCAGCCGCATTCTTCAGCCCGCTTTACTTGCTTTATATTGCGTGTCGTCGGGCCGGATGCTATGTACAAGGGATTGCGGAACGTGACATTACTAAATTCAAGGGGATGGAAAACAAAGTTGGTTTTATCGTTCATATCGTCATCGCAGTAAAACCACCATCTACACGAATAACAGCGCCGGTAACAAAAGAAGAGGCCTTCTCCGATGCAAGCCAGATGGTGGCGCCGACCAATTCCTGCGGGTCTCCAAACCGGTTCATCGGTGTATGTTTGAAAATGGAATCAATACGATCTTGAGTCAATATCTTTCGATTCTGTTCCGCCGGGAAAAATCCGGGAGCAAGGGCGTTTACCCTTATTTTATGCGGTGCCCATTCTTTGGCTAAAAACTGGGTGATATTATTCACTCCGGCCTTTGACAGGCTGTAGGTAAAAACCCTTGATAAGGGCGGTCCCGAAGAGACGGAAGAAATATTAATGATGCTTCCCCCGCTGCCTTGCTCAATCATTCTGTTACCGAATATCTGGCAGGATAAAAACATGCTTTTCAAATTGACTTTCATAATCTTCTCGTATTCTTCTTCAGAAATGTCAAGAAAAGGGGTAGCAGAATTTATTCCAGGTGCATTGATTACAATATTCACTGCACCGAATTCTTTTACTATCTGTTCTGCTGCATTTTCCAGATCGGTTTTACTGGAAGCATCCACCTTGATTGCTGATGTTTTAACTTTGAATTTCTTCAATTCATCAGCATTTTTCCTGGCATTTTCCAGGTTTAAATCTAGAATGACTATATCGGCACCAGCCTTTGCCAGTCCTTCCGCCATGCAGCCAGCCAATACACCGCCGCCGCCAATGACGACTGCTGTTTGATGGTCAAGTGAATAAAGCTCTTCTAAATAATTCATTTTATGTACTGAAAGATAAAATCACATTGTTAAACAAGAACTGAATTTTCGTCACTCAAATATAATTCAAGTTTTAAAGAAAACACCCGATTGAATCAGGATTTCAGGTTTTATTTCGATTATATGACATATGATCCATTTAAAAAGAAATGAAGAATATTATCTATCTTATGGGTGCAATGAAAAGAGATAATAAATATTCTTTTAACATTAATGGTCTGATCAGAGCTGCCTTGGTCATATGCACAATCAGTATTATGCCGGGATGTAGTTTTACCGGTTCGGATAAATTTAAAAATCAACCACCAAATATTCTCATCATCACCGTGGACAATCTTGGTTACGGAGATCTTCGTATCTACAATAATGATTCGCCTGTCAAAACTCCTAACATAGATCTTCTGGCAACTCAAGGAGCACGGTTGACCAGTTTTTATACTGCATCACCAACCTGCACGGCTTCCCGGGCAGCTCTTTTAACAGGCCGCATTCCGCAGCGTAATAAACTTGATTACCAGCTGGCAGGTGTCGAAGGTAATTATGGAATGGGCCTTCCTCAATCGGAGATTCTCATTCCTCAAATAATTAAAATGAGTTCCCCGCATTATGCCACAGGTGTATTTGGTAAATGGAATATCGGATTTTCTCCCGGATCACGTCCTACTGAACGAGGATTCGATGAATTTCTGGGTCATGCTTCCGGTAATATTGATTATTATACCCATTTTTATCGTGACAAACACGATCTCTATCACAATACAGAGGAAATCTATCGTACCGGAGAATACAGTTCCGACCTTTTCGCAAATGCCGCAATTGATTTTATCAGGAAGAAAACCATAAGTTCTGATCTCTGGTTTGTCTATTTGCCTTTTAATGCCCCGCATTTTCCCAGTGCTTTAAACAAGGCTCCCGGACAAGCAAACATCTGGCAGGCACCTGATTGGGCTTTTTCTGAGGCTTACGGGCTTTCTCCTGATGAACCTGATCCTCAAAAACGTTATAATGCTGTCATAACAGCTCTTGATAATGCTATCGGGAGTGTTCTGGAGGCTCTTGATTCTCTTGGTATTGATAATAACACTTTCGTTTTTCTGTTTTCAGATAATGGAGCCTTCAGGTTGGAGAGACCGGTGGATATAGGTATAAATGAACCTCTTCGAGAGGGAGGAGTTACCTGTTGGGAGGGAGGGCTACGGGTTCCTGCCATTGCCCGTTGGCCAGGAAAGATAGAAGCCAATTCGGTCATTAGCACTCCTCTCTGGTCACCTGATCTTTTGGTTGCATCTGCCATGCTGGCCGGAGCTGAACTTCCAAAGGACCGGGTACTTGATGGCAGAGACCCATTGCCCGTTCTCACCGGTAAGACAAAAGTTTCGCCCCATGAAAGCTTTTTCTTCCAATATGAAGAACATGCTGCCCTGCGTTGGGGCGATTGGAAAATTGTTCGCACAAAGTCTGATCAGCCCTGGCAATTATTCAATCTTATTGACGACATTTCTGAATCAATAAACATAGCTTCGGAAAGGCCTGACCTGGTGGAAAAACTAAATTATGCTTTTAGTCTGAAACAGGAGGAAATACAAAATTCCCATAAGCATGAGGCCGAAAAATAGTATGCAACCTGCCCCCCCTTATACCGGATCATTCTCCCTGCCCGTATGAACTCATGGATGGAGGAAGATTCCGGCTGGTTTCATCAGTAACTGGCTCAGTACCCATTTCAAGGATCAGCTCCCCTCCCTTTAATAAGGTATTTCTTTTCACCCAGTATTTTCCCAATGATTCACCATTGAAAGTGGCAGACTGGACATATATATTCCGGGGTGAGTTGTTCACAGTCTTGATGATTAGTTCCCTGCCTTCATAATATTTAGGATCAAGTTTTACGGTTATTTTGTCAAACAGGGGGCTTCCAATCTGGAACACAGGATTGGCGAATGCATGTCCCGATACATCAAAGAGACCGATGCCTGCCATAACAAACCAGGCACCCAGTTGTCCCTGGTCTTCATCCTGCCCGAAACCATAGCCATGCAGGGGCTCCGTACCATAAAACTCATCACATATCATCCGGGTCCATTTCTGTGTCAGCCAGGGCTTCCCTGTATAATTAAACAGCCAGGCATTGTGCAGACAGGGTTGATTCCCATGATTATATAGTTTTTCGAGCCCGGAGAAACTATCAATTTCCTTACCTCCGCCGAATATGCTTTTTCGTGCCTCATTAAACATCATTTCAAGGCGTTCATTAAAAAGATCGACACCGACAAGGCCTATTATCCCGGCGGGGTCATGGGGAACATACCAGGTATACTGAAAAGCATTTCCTTCCTGGAATCCCCTCCATGGCTCCATTGGATCGAAGTTTTCAATGAAGCTGCCGTCAGGATACCTGGGCCGGATGTACCTTGTTTCCGGATCGAATAACAATTTATATGCGTTTGCCTGCCTCATCAGCTGCATGTAATCATCATCCCTCCCGAGCGATTTTGCAAACTGTGCCACAGCAAATGAACTGAAACAGAATTCAAGGGTATGGGAACTTCCAAAATTGAATACCCATCCATTTGATAATGTGGTGTCATAGGAAGGGATATATCCATTATTTACAAAATAATGAAGGTCGTATTTCCCCGAACCAAAATCCCGTCCCCTGTAACCAGTCTCATTCTTGTATGCTGCGGCATATGCTTTTTCAACATCAAAATCCCTTATCCCACAGTTATACGCAGCAGCCAGCATCAAACCGTTAAAATTGGTCTGAACACCGTTTGCATAGGCACCGGCTGCGACCCCATCATGCAGCCAGCCGGTTTCATCACTGAAATCAAGATTTGATTGCATATATTCACTGAGGTAGCCAGGATAAGCAAGTGCCCATACCTGTCCCAGGTTCCAGAATCCTCCCCATATACCATCTGTATTATAATGATGGTACTCCGGGATCCCTTTCTCATCCAGGGGGATCTGTCCGGCTGTGCCGTCATTACGGGGATACTGTCCATTTACATCGCTTGCAAGTCCCCTTCCCAGGAGGGCATGATAGAGGCCTGTATAAAACTTCAGCCTGTCCTTTTCCCTTCCGCCTTCCACCTTTATTACGGAAAGCATCTCCTTCCACCGGGCATGGGCATCTTTCCTGATTTCATCGAAATCCTTAGCGGATAATTCGCTAACAAGATTTAACCGGGCATTCTCAATGCTTGTATAGGACAGGCCTGCCTGGATTTCAACCTTTTCTCCCTCACTGGTTGAAAAAGAAAGGTACATGCCATTACCTGTACCTTTTGTTTCGGAATCTCCTTCCTTTACGGATCCATCTGTAAATGATCCCCATGCATCCGGGGTCTTGCTTATCCGGATTACGAAATACATCTTTACCCTGTTGCCCGGATCACAAAACTTGATGTATTCAGGATTGGTTATGATATATCCCTCCAGTTCCCTTTCACCGGTTTTTTTTAAATAAGCTTCGGTGACGTCGCTGCTTTCTCCCTGTTTATGGCCAATATCAATAATAATGTGTGAGCTCTCCGACTCGGGAAAAGTATGCCTGTGATAACCGGCCCTGTCTGAGGCGGTTAATTCGGCCCTGATGTTATAGTCTGAAAGCACTACAGAATAATAACCTGGCACAGCAAGCTCATCGGCTTTGGAAAATCTTGACCTGTAACCAGAATCAGGATCTTCGAGTGATCCCGGAACCGTTTTAAGCTGACCCGTAGCCGGCATAATGACCAGTCCGCCTACCTGAAACTCATGAAAATGCCCAAATCCTTCAATGGAGCCGTGCCTGTCGTCATATCCGCATGGCAGCCAGCTTCCAATACTGCCGTAGGCATTTGTATGAGGAGCTAGTTTTGCCATCCCGAAAGGCCTCGCGGCAGGCGTATAGAAAAACCATCTCCCGTGAACAGAACCAATCTGGGGATCGACATATTCGACAGGATCAAAATCATCTAATGAAACACATGATGATATTAAAACAGCTATTATTAATATGTAGAAAATTTGTTTCATGCGTATTGTAATTAATTCAGTAATTGCTGTTCATGGTCATAATGAATTATTCTTCAGGAAATCAATGATCCCGGAAATATATCCGAATGCAATTGCCACAACGGTATCTGCGGCTCCGTAATAGATCACGATCTTATCATCTTCCTCCAGGGCGGCGCAGGGGAAAATTACATTGGGAACATCCCCCACCCTCTCATATGTCTCGCTGGGGGCCAGAAGATAAGGTTTCGACCGGCAGATAACCTTTTCGGGTTCATCAGGATCAAGCAATGCGGCACCCATTGCATACCTGAAACCATTGCATGTGTTGATCACACCATGATAAAAAAGCAACCAGCCTTCCCTGGTTAAAACAGGTACCGGTCCCGCTCCGATCTTCGTGCTCTGCCAGCCACTTACCTCGAAAGGAGTAACTTTCATGACAAGCCGGTGTTCACCCCAGTATTTCATATCAGGACTGTAACTCAGAAAAATATCGCCGAATGGAGTGTGCCCGTTATCACTGGGTCTGCTCAGCATGGCATACCTGCCGCCAATTTTTTGAGGGAAGAGGACACCGTTCCTGTTAAACGGAAGAAATGCATTTTCACATTGGTAGTACCGTTTAAAGTCATGTGTATATGCGATTCCGATAGTCGGGCCATGGTAACCGTTGCACCAGGTGATCCAGTACCTGTCCTCAATAAATACAAGCCTCGGATCATATTTGTAGTCTGAATGCAGGTTATTCGTATTTCCTGCTTCAAATTTTATAGGCTCGTCTTCAATATCCCAGTTGATCCCGTCTTTGCTGAAGCCGGCATAAATATTCATCTGAACAGCCCTGTTGTCACAACGGAAAATACCTGCGAACTTCCCATTATAGGCTGCGGTAGCACTGTTGAAAATGCTGTTTCGTCCGGGATGGTCTCCGGATTCGATGATTGGATTTTTTGAATATCTCCAGATTGGTGAAGATATTCCGGGAGGTCTCTCCTCCCATGGAATGGGTGCTGGTTTCATTTGCGATTTTTTATTTAACATAATAAACTGCGAAATTCTTTACCTGTGGCTCTGCGATTGATTTTTGTACCCTTAGCCTGATCTTCGTGCATTCAACATCATCAAAATACTGGATCCGTTTATGTCCGATGGATTCCCCTTCACAAACCACTTTCCATTTCCCCCTGATCCTTGCCTCCACGATGTACTTCCTGACAGACTCGCCATATTTTATCTCCTCCTGGATAATCACATGGTTGATTTTTTGCTTTTCCTGCAGGTTTAGCGTTATTTTTTCCCCTGAGCCCGAGGCGGAAGCGATGGGTATGGAAAAACGGCGCCGGATTTCATCGCCCCACTCTTTCAGCCGTTTTACATCAGGCTCAGGCATCAATCCGTCTGCATCGGGTGTAAGTCCCACAATCAGCGTTGAATTACGCCCTACCGATTTATAATACATTTCCATCAGGTCTTCCAGAGGTTCGATATGCTGTTCATCTCCCGGTTCCCAGAACCACTCATGCCGGCCATTTTCTCCGCGCAAAGGCGCATCCGACATGGCAGGCATCCAGTATCCCCCATCCGGATCGCCATGACTTAAAAATTCCAACCTGTTCTGGGGAAGCTCACCAAAATGTGAATATGGATTGGGAACAGTGGCCCAGCACGGGTAACCCACCGTCCCGGATTCCGAGCCGCCCCATCTGGCTTCAGCCAGCTGTTCGTTATGATAGAACAGGCAGTTGGGCTGGTATCTCTGGACAATGGGTAAAACATCCGGTGCTCCTTTGTCGGGATGGCTGGCACCACCGTCGAACCAAATCTCAAACAATTCTCCATACCGGGTGCATATCTCTTCCAGCATTCCTTCAACCATCCGGTTATAGTATTTTTGACGATTGTCACGGAATTCACCCTCTCCGTTTACCTGAAAATTATGAACACCAAAAAAAGAATTCCACCTAATACCCAGGTAGATGCCGGGTTTTATATTGTATTTCCGGCATGAATTCACAAAATCACGGACAATATCTCCCTTTCCTTCCTGCCATTTAACAGCTTTGAGGCAGTATGGATTTACATCGGATTGAAAGAGGGCAAAACCGGTCTCATGGGTTGCAGTAAGGATCGCAAACTTTGCCCCCGCATCTTTGGCAGCTTTTATCCACTGGTCGGTGTTTAGTTTCACGGGATGGAATATCTGATAATCCGTTACGGGTGAAATCCGGTTGTTACCCTGGCCATATTTAAGGCCATCGAATACGTGCAGATCATAATGAAAGACAACGCCCAGTTCTGCTTCCTGCCAGGCCAGTTGCCGTGCATTCGGTCTTGGTGTCTGATGCTCCACGATGGGAATAAAAATGCAATAGGATTCATCACCTTTTTTTACTGCCAGGCTGAGCACCCTTGGTTCCC
>JAZGGT010000391.1:0-3283 GCA_036480555.1 Bacteroidales bacterium
TCCGGTTTATTTGCAGGTACTTTCCGGCATACCCTTGCCATCTCAAGCAGTTCAGCCCTCCTCTCCCTGTTTTTTTCCTTCCCGGCCAGGTTTTCCAGAACCTCAGCATGCCTTTCGGCATATGTAATAATGGCGCTGGCTGTAATCTCCATGGCCTTCAATTCCTCGCGCTTGCTTATGGCCTTGGAGTCATTCAGAAAATCAAGAGCTGCTGCAACTGCCTTGATATCATTGATAATGTCCAGCATTCCTTTGCGGTATATCTTATCACCGAGGACCGTATGTCCCGGGGCACGCTGTTCCTGGAACTCTGTGAAAACCCCTGCAGAATAGGCATCATGCCATTGTGAAGGTAACTGGGCCATGATCCTGTCACGGTTGCTGTTCCCTGTCCAGAATGGTATGATATCTTCTTCAAAGGATTTCCTGGTTTGGTCATCCACACTGAAGGATACTTTTTCCCTGGTATCCAGTATATCCAGGTCCTTCAGGGTATGAATACAGATCTCAGGGTAGGTGGGCGTGGACTTTGGCAGGGGTCCCCTTTCACCCACGATCAATTCCCCCTCGTTGATGCAAATCTCCTTGTGCCTGAGGATATACTCAAAGCAAAGCCCTCTCTGCATGGGTCTTGAAAGATGCTGGATGCTGCCATCCTGGTAAAATCGGGTTACCAGCAATCCACGTTCGGCGGATAACCTGTTCTCAGCATTCAGGCTCTGATCACGTAATATTTTTATTCTTTCATTCATATCAACCTCCAATATTAACTGTAAAACCAGCATTAATCAATCCCTCTTTAAAGGAAATGACCTTTTCCCTGGGTGGTGTACCAAACCCGTTTTGCCTGTTTTTTTTATGAAATCTATTATACTTCTGTGTGCCAAATGGATGATAAGGCAATATGTCAACCTGGTCCAGATTATCCAGGCCTCCCAGGTAGGATATCAGCCGCTGCTGATCCAAAGCTGTGTCATTGAATCCCGTAACCAGAGGAATCCTCAAAACAACCCTGGCCTTTCCTTTCAGGGCAGTCTCCAGATTGTCCAGGATCTTTTTATTGGAGGCTCCGGTATACTTCGTATGTATCTTATCATCCAATGATTTCAGATCATACAGGATAAGATCGGCAAGCTCTGTGGCTTGTTGAAGGATACTTTCGGATACAAGTCCACTTGTATCAAGTGCCGCGTGAATCTTTTGCTTCCTGCATTTTTTCATAAGGGCAAATACCGCCTCATGTTGCATCAGGGGCTCACCTCCCGAGAAGGTTACCCCTCCACCAGATTCCTCCATGAAGATCCTGTCCTTCTCGAGTTCCACCATAAGTTCATCCAATCCTATCCAACGGCCAAGTATAAGCTCCTTCTCCAGGCTATGACCATCGAAATCCTTTTCCTCAGTGTAATGCTCAATATCAGGAGATATTCCCTCCGGATTGTGGCACCACCAGCAATTTAGCGGACAGCCCTTGAAAAACACGGTGCTGCGTATACCCGGACCGTCGTGGACGGCAAATCGTTTTATGTCAAAAATGCAAGCTTTCATGAATGATTGGTGAAGGTCAGGGAGCAGGGAGCAGGAATCTCCCCGGAGATTAGTATATCAGGCAGGAATACAGACCGCGGCCCATGCGTGTGTACATTCTGGTAAAGATAAAAGGTCCTCTCACCTCTCTTGATTTTTAGTAAAAATAAGGTATAACATTCGAAAAATCAAGGATTGATATCATGGAACATGGAAAATTGTTTAATAAATGTTAAAAGGCGCTTACTGTCACCGGGGTGACATTTACGGTAGGCCTTCCCCAATATATTTGCCAATAATAATAATCACAAAAATCATAATACGATGAAAAAAGTAATGTATTTATTAGCTGCTGTTACACTTATGGCTTTCGCAACGGAAAGTGCAAATGCACAATGCGGGGATGAGGCAGCTTGTGCAGACAAGACAACTAAACTGTACGCCCTCACCTTCCACGCAGATTACTGTGGGGCATGCAAAAAACTGAAACCCAATGTCATGGAGCTGCAGACAAAGCTGGATGGAGAGCCTGTTCAGTGGGTAAAATTCGATTTTACTTCAGCAGAAAGCAAAGTGAAATCTGAAAAATTGGCCGCCGAACTGGGTGTTGCTGATATCTATAAAGATAACCAGGCAACTGGTTTTGTGCTGCTTGTTAATGCCGATACCAAAGAAAAGGTAGGAAAGCTTACAAGCAGACAATCAAGTGATGAAATGTATCAAACGCTTAAAAATATTCTTTGATTAAATGCCAAACCCTTAAGGCAATTTAATTTGTGTTTTGTTCGAAGGGCTGTTCTGCATCAAACCGGAGCAGCCTTTTACAATTATTCCCAACCTCATCTAATTTTCTCCTTACTCAGAGTACCGGCCGGTTTTTCTGAGCACGATCAGAAAACCTTTTCTTCCTGGTATTATTAATTCATTCAGGGAAGTGGGTGATTGTTTTTCCTGAAAGCCGGGTATGGCTGGGATCATGTATTTGCATTCTGATTTTTCATATCCCAGTTTGTTCCAGTCAATGTCCAATGAACAGGGCTGGTCCTTTTTGCTCCAATTGGCGACCGCAATAATATGTTCATCCAAACCTCCATAAAAAGTTGCTTTCACCAGTTCGTTGTCCGATTTCACCAGCTTATCATCATCCCAGTAACCTATCATTCTTTTGTCGCCTATATGATATTGATCCCAGAATTTCCAGATCTCCGTTGGATCACCAGACCATCCTGCCCTGCTGGTTATGCCGTATACCATCCCTCGCCATGGGTTCCCTCCATCCTGAAGCATCTGGCCTGGTAAACCAAATGGTATCCCCGATACTTCTATCAGCCAATGGTCTGGCATGCGGTCGTAGTCTCTTCCTTCACCTATCCAAACCAGATCGAAATAAGGAAGCAGGTCCATATAGAGATTCAGGCAATTTGCATAACCCGCCCATTGGTTGAAATGGTTCCAGCTGTGAAGGTCCATTCGTCCCAAGGGACGGTAGCGGTCGATAATTTTCCGGGCCCTGCGCAGCGTAATTCTGTCAAGTGCCGAATCATCAATATACACCCCGTCAATTTCAAAGTTTCTAACCATCCAGGACAGTCCCCCGATATAAAAATTATTCAAGCGGCTATCCGGTGTCGTGATAACGGACAGATCAAGCTCTCCCTGAAACTTACCCTCTACTACTATGTTAAACCATGCGGGAATATAATTTTCGCGCAGGTTGTTTTTCAGCCATTCCGCCGGACCATTCGTATTTATTATG
>JAZGGT010000392.1:0-3855 GCA_036480555.1 Bacteroidales bacterium
ATTAAGAAAGATGATGCGCCTTCCTTGAATAGTTATTCTCAACTTAAGGAGTGGCTGGTTGATCCTCCTTCGGAATACAGGAGCGCTCCTTTGTGGGACTGGAACGACCGGATCACACAGGAAGGCATAGCATTCCAGCTTCAGGAATTTAAAAAAGCAGGGATCGGGGGAGTATTTGTTCATCCCAGGCCCGGGTTAATTACCGAATACCTGTCTGATGATTGGCATCAGTTATTTGATTATGCAGTTCAAACGGGAAAGGAACTGGGATTACTGGTATGGATATACGATGAAAATTCTTACCCTTCCGGTTTTGCCGGCGGACATGTACCGGCTGAGATGCCTGATTCCTATGAGCATGGAACAGGATTGAGTGTAGAAGTTCATGATGTATTCAATCCGGCTGATACGGATGTATTTGAAGTGATACTCAAGCAGACGGATGAGGGATTTGATGATATTACTGAAGATTTTGAACCCGAAAGAGGGAAACAGGGGAAGTATTATCTTTTTAAACGTACATATCCCCCAACCTCATATTGGTATGGCGGGAAAACCTATGTTGACCTGCTGTATAAAGGGGTTACTAAAAAATTCATGGATGTTACCATGAAGGGATATGAAAAATACAACAAAAGTGATTTCGGGGTCACTGTCCCTGGCATTTTTACCGACGAACCCAACCTTGAAGCTGCCATGGGACCAGGTACGGTTTTGCGCTGGACGCCGGATTTATGGGAAACCTTCAGTTCACGCTGGGGGTATGATCTGAAGGTGAATCTACCGTCTCTGCTATACGAAGTTGGAGATTGGAAAAGGATCCGCCATAATTATTATGAGTTGATCCTCGAAATGTTCCTTGATCGCTGGGCAAAACCATGGTCAAAGTATTGTGAGAAGAATGGTCTGGCCTGGACCGGGCATTACTGGGAACATGGCTGGCCCGAACCAACCCATGGTTTTGATGAGGCGGCATTTTACATCTGGCACCAGATGCCGGGGATAGATATGCTGGGTAACGAAATGATCGGTGATGGGCAAGGCGGGCAGTTTGGAAATACACGGGCCGTAAGGGAATTGCTGAGTGCAGCGAACCAGGCTGGCCGGAACAGGACCCTGAGCGAGACCTATGGAGGCGGAGGATGGGAGATGGATTTCAGGAATTTCAAACGGCTGGTTGATTGGCAGGGAGTGCTTGGAGTGAATTTTGTCAACCAGCATTTATCATATTATACCCTTAAGGGGGTCAGGAAATTTGATTATCCCCCTTCATTTTCCTATCATGAACCCTGGTGGAACAATTATAAGAAAATGGGTGATTATATCGGAAGGATCAGCATGGCCATGTCTACCGGGGAGCAGATCAATAAAATCCTGGTGCTGCAACCGAACACAACAGCATGGATGTACTTTTCGCGTGTAAGGCGTAATCCGGTAGTCGAAAAGATACAGCGGGATTTCAAACATTTCATTTACCAGATGGAAAGGGAACAGATTGAATATGACCTTGGGTCCGAAAATGTGCTGAAAACCCTTGGAAGTATTGAAAATGGACAGCTGGTTGTCGGTTACCGGGCGTATGAGACCGTCATCATTCCGGATCACACGGAAAATATTGACAGGACAACATATGATTTGCTGAAAGATTTCCTGGCGGACGGGGGAGAGGTATTGTCGTTCTGTCCCAAAATTTCACGCATAGATGGACTCGATAGTGAAGAAGTCCAGCAGTTGCAGCAAAACCATCCCGAACAATGGATATCTGTCAACAGCCTGCATGATCCGGCTGTCGAAGCACGATTATATTCCAATGATTTCTCAATCAATGAATTAAGTGCTGAGGGTGAGCTTTACCACCAGCGCCGGGTTCTTGAGGATGGGCAATTGCTCATGCTGGTCAATTCGGACCAGTATGCCAGGGCCTATGTCCGTATTAAGGCAGCCGGAAAGAGTGTAGTAAAATTGGATCTCGAAAGCGGGGATATCCATAACGTATCAAATACCATAGATGAAGGAAAACTGTCTTTCGATGTACAGCTTGAACCTGTAGGAAGTGCATTGTACTTTATTTCCGACAAGGTGGAAAATGAAACCGGATTCGTGGCTGGGGAAAAATCATGGACAGAAGTTCCTGGAATGGAGGATATTCACGTTAATGCGGAATCAGATAATATCCTGGTATTGAACTATCTCGATTTATATACGCAGAATAACGAGATGAAAGATGCTTATTTTATGGAGGCGCTGATCGCTTTATTCAATGATTATGGCATTGAGTTTGGTAATCCCTGGCAGCATAAGATCCAATATAAAACTGAATATATTGACCTTGATACAGCCTTCAGTGACAGTACAGGATTTGAGGTTGAATATCACTTCCAGGTGGCAAAGGGGACCGATATCTCAGCATTGTACAATGCAAAGGCAGTAGTGGAAAGACCTGAATTGTGGACCGTAAGCATTAATGATTCCCTGATAGAAAAAGAGGATGGTGAATACTGGATAGATGTTGATTTTCCTGTCTATAAAATTGGGCAACTTCTTAAACCTGGACGGAATACCATTACACTCAGAGCAAATCGTATGTCCATTTTTGCCGAAATAATGCCGGTATATATTCTGGGTGATTTTATTGTAAGACCTAAGAAAACGGGTTTTGAGATTACCCATGGCAGCCTGAGTGCTCTTGGTTCCTGGAAGGATGCCGGATATCCGTTTTATTCTGACAAAGTATCTTATTCACAGGAATATACCATAGAAAAAGGAAAGGCCAATTTTAAAGTGAAGCTGACAGGGTGGAGCGGTACTATAGCAGAAGTACATGTGAACAACCAGAAAGCCGGGATCATTGCCTGGCCACCTGAAGAACTGGACGTAACCCAAATGCTTACAGTAGGAGAAAATGAGATTTCCGTACGGATTGTGGGTAGCCTGAAAAATACATTTGGCTACTTCTATGAAGACAATACTAAGTGGATTAACGGTCCGCACGACTGGAACAGTGCCCCGGAAAATCAACCCGGGATTAATAAATACTACCTGATGGATTATGGTTTGTTCCGTCCATTTGGGTTATGGAAGACCGTAGATTAAATATCAGTCTATGATTTTTGCTTCTTCCATGATGATATCATAGAAATATCCGAAACCGAAATCTTTGTCAAGGGCAATTTTGCCTTCAAAAGTCAGCGTTTTACCTGTTTCAACGGCCATGTCAGATGTAATGGTGAGGTCAAACGTCCCATCATACTCAGTACCATCCTGGATGTGAATCCAGTTTTTATCCATGATGTCGGCATTGTATTTTGTCACCTGTCCCCGGATTCTCACCGTTTTTCCATCGTAGGATTTCTTCTCCGAAACCAAATCTGCTATGGAAATTCCATCTTTGGCAACTTCAACCAGAATGTCCGGTTTTTCAACTGGAACAGTGGTCGAATGAGCCGTGGAAAGTGAAACGCTCTCAGGCGGTAAAGGTGGCTCCAGGCTGATCTGCTCAAGGAAAATAACAGACTCAAAAACCCTGTCGAGTTCCCTGCTCTTGAAATCAGGCATATTCAAACCACCCTGGTAATAATAGGTTGTCCCAATATTCACATCCATCTCGGGAACTGCAAGCCATTGATCTTTTTTGTCTTCAGAAACCAGCAGATAGGTGTATCCGGCTGCATGCAATACCTCTTTTATAGTCACCTTGTGTATATCAGCCTCACTTTGAGATTTCCTGGAACCTGAGTTTCTGCATGCTGCAGCCATGAATATGAATAAAATTATGATAAGTGTTTTGTTCATTTTTATCAACTTTATAAAATCGGCTCAAAGATAATATCTTTGGCAAAATAAACTTACAATCGT
>JAZGGT010000393.1:0-2829 GCA_036480555.1 Bacteroidales bacterium
ACAATGGTCTTGTTCATATCCCCGTCCTTGGTCCTGACATCAATCAGTGATGACAGCCTTCCTCCGTACTCTGCCGGTATATCTCCCTTATATATATTGATGTCTTTGATGGCTTCCGGTATGAAAGTTGAAAATATACCCAGGAAATGAGCGGGATTATCAATGGGAGCATCATCAATCAGGATAAGATTCTGGTCCTTGTTCCCGCCACGCACAAAAAAGAGAGTTGTTCCGTCCCCCTGCAGGGTGATCCCGGGTATGGCATCAAGTGATTTGATCACATCCTGTTCTCCCAGGAAAGCAGGCATCTGCTCCACTGCCTTTGGCTCAAGGTTTACATTCCCTGTCCGGATCTGGGCCAGGTCCACCTCCACCTCGTCATCGATTTTAACGATCCTGACCTCCTCCAGTTTTGAAGGTTCCGTCCCCAGTTTCATGTCGATCACCTGGTCAGCCAGCAGGTTGGCCTGCCAGCGAAAGGTTTGGTATCCGATGTAGGAAAACCTGATGATATGGGATCCTGAAGGCAGGGTCAGGGAATAGAACCCGAATTCATTTGAAATGGTGCCCTTTTCCAGTTCAGCGACATAAACCGTTGCCCCGATCAGCACCTCCTTAGACTCTGAATCCCTGATGTAACCGCTAAGGGTATAATGGAAGGGACCTTCAGGCTGTATCTGTTTTTTACGCTTTCCGGGTTTGATGACGATGTGATCCTCCACGATCATGTAATCGAGTTTGGCCTGTCTTACAAGTTCATTGAGGATCTCTGCAAGCGTAGCATTGGTTTTCTGAATCGAAACATGCTGGGAAAGGTCAATTTTTTTCGAACTGTAGGAGAATTCCACATCAGCTATTTTTCCGATTTCCTGGAGTACATATTCCAACCGGCCATCGATAACGTTCATGGATATCCTTTTAGACAGGTCAGGCTGAGCAAAAGCACTGGCCATACCAAGGAAAATGATTAGCAAGCATTGTATGACATGCCTTGCTGTCAACATAGGCAGTAAAATCTAATTGGTTTCTGACAGTATTATTTGTCCGTTGCTTTTACGTACATCAAGGTCAAGGGTTGCTGACAGCACGTTAAGAATGGCGTCGAGGGACTGATCATTAAACGCTGTGGTGATCCTGGCATTCTTTAATGAATCGGATGCTATAATGATTTCTGCCTGGTAGACTTTGCTCAGCTGTTTACTGACATCAAGCAATGTCTGGTCTTCAAAAACAAAGTTCTTTGTTTTCCATGCCAGGTAGTTTTTGTCAATCTCCTGGGTGATTTCCAGGGTTTCATCAGACTTTTTATATACTCCCTTGTTGCCCGGCTTCAGGATAATGGTCCTTGGAACTTCTCCATGCCTGGTGACTGCCACTTCTCCTGTCTTCACGGTCACTTCCACGGCTGCATTCTCATTGTAAGCATTAACATTGAAGGATGTCCCAAGTACCTTGATGTCAACATCCCGGGTGTTGATGACAAAGGGATGTTCCGGATCGCTCTTCACCTCGAAGAATCCTTCCCCTTCCATCTCAATTTTGCGCATCTCGCCAGAAAATCGCCTCGGATATGTCAGGCTGGAAAAATAATTCAGCGTTGCGGTTGATCCGTCCGGGAGTACAAGCTCCTCTGGCTGATCCATTGTAGCCAGTGTTTTGTATCCGAACCTGTTCACAGTATATATGCCGGTAAAAGTCAGGATGACTGCCAGCATGGCTGCCACGGCGATCCGTCCAACGTAAAAACTGGCAGACCTTTGCCGGACAGGTTGCAGGGTTATTACCTTATCACTCTCTTCCATCCTGGATTCAAGGACATGCCACTCTGCATCCAGGTCAATTCCGGCTACAGATTCAATCCTGCCAAGCTTTTCCCAGATTGAACGGTACTGGTCCATATGCTTGGTGTGATCAGGATCCTCTGCCAGCCAGCGCTTTAATTCCTTCTCCTCGGAAACACTTGACTCGCCTGATAAGTGCCTGGTAATCAACCCAATGTCTATATTTTCATCCTTCTTCTCCATTTTTTCCTCCAATCATTACACACACGAAAGCCGTTCTACCCTTACAGGGATTACAAAAGTGTTTGTGGATGCATCATTCAAAGGATCAATTTAAGTGTGTCAATATAAACAGAATTATCATTCCTAAATAATCGATAAGTTTCTCCCTTAGTATTTTCAGGGCTTTTGACATCTGTGATTCCACGGTTTTAACCGAGATGCCCAATTTCTCTGCAATCTCAGCATATTTCAGCCCTTCGAAACGGTTCATCATAAAGATCTCCCTGCATTTTTCCGGAAGTGCCTGCAATGCATCGTAGATCTGTTGTTCAAGCTCTTGTTCCTCCAGCAGGTCAACACCATCACTGAATTCCACACTGTCAAGTCTTTGAAAACGGTTTTCGTCCTTATCAAACTTTTTCTGGTCCCGGATATAATTCAGACAGCGGTTATGTACGGATGTGAATAAATATGATTTCAACGGGGAACTGGTATCAACCTGCTGCCTTTTTTCCCAAAGGTTTATAAAAACATTATGTACAATTTCCTTGGCTGTATCCTGGTCGGGAAGATACTTCTGTGCAAATAATACCAGCGAAGGAAAGAAGGACCTGAACAGTTCCTCAAAGGCCCGTTTATCCAGCTTGATCTCTATGTCTCTTTCCTTGGCAGCCATGGTGGTTTGATAGCCCTAAATATAAGAAGAATGGTAAAAGTGCAGCAAGTAAGTTATTCACCTCAGCACATAGATCTCATCGATATTGTCATTAAGGATTGATTTAATACAAATCAGGGTGATTCCGGCAACCAGAAGATGGCCGGCCAT
>JAZGGT010000394.1:0-5731 GCA_036480555.1 Bacteroidales bacterium
ACCCAGTATCCCGCAACCTATAACCCCTACCATCTTACCCTTAAGCAGGCCTGTTACCTTTCTTTCCCATTGGTTCTTTCTGACCATGCTGTCGAGTTGATTCAGGTTTCGTGTCAGGTTCAGTATCATGGCCAGTGCCAGCTCGGCAGCCGGTATATCCGGTGCCAGGTGAGTACCGGTTACAATGATGCCCAGTCTCCGGGCAGCCCTGTAGTCTATCGTTTCAAGGTCGATACCGCACCTGGAGATCACTTTCAGGCTTTTGGCAGCTTTCAGTGTTTCATTGTTGATAGGTTCAACCCCGGCAATGATCCCTACAGGATCAAAGGCAGAGATCAGCTGATCCAGTTCTTCACCGGTCAATCTTCTTTTCTGGGGATTGTTAATCAGGTTGATCGATTCTGGATACCCGGTGAAATTGTAACTGGAAGTGTTACACAGAACATTGAATTTATTTTCCATGACGAGTATTTTCTTTGCATCTAAATAAATATAAGAAATCAGGCAGCCAAAGTAAAGGATATCCCGGATAATCTTCAATTTTTGTAATTTCGCTCCATGATCCAACAGATAAACAGCCTGGCTGAAACCCACATCCCATTCCTGCTTATCGTTGATTTTGAAATGCAGAATCCCCTGATCTTTCCAATGGATGAACTGCCTCATGACATCAGGTTTACAACCCCTGCATACCGGTCTCCTGAGGACAGCCCTGTCTCTTTCCCCGGAAAAGTGGAATTCCAGTCCGAACCGGTGAAATTCAGCAGGTATGCCAAAGCCTTCCGGATCGTCATTGATAACGCCAGGGCCGGAAAAACCTATCTGACGAACCTGACATTCCCTTCCAAACTGACAACGAATCTCAGTTTGCAGCATTTATATCAATTCAGCCAAGCAAAGTATAAGCTGCTTTATAAAAATGAATTTGTGTTTTTCTCGCCCGAGACTTTCGTCCGGATCAATCAGGGAAAGATCTATTCATTTCCGATGAAAGGGACCATCGACGCGGCCTTGCCCGGAGCAAAGGACCTATTGCTGAATGATGAGAAGGAAATGGCCGAACATATTACCATTGTTGACCTCATCCGGAACGATCTCAGCATGCATGCCGATGATGTCAGGGTTGAAAAATTCAGGTATATCGAAACCCTGGTAACCAACCGGAAGAAATTGCTGCAGGTAAGCTCGATGATCTCCGGCAGTTTACCGGATAATTATCATTCCAAACTTGGTGAGATCATTTTTTCCATGTTGCCGGCAGGCTCTGTCAGCGGCGCTCCAAAGGAGGAAACATTAAGGATAATCAGGGAATCCGAAGGCAGTCCAAGAGGTTACTATACCGGCATAATGGGATATTTTGATGGCCGGGATTTTGACAGTGCTGTTATGATCCGGTTCATTGAGCAGCAGGATGAAGGGATGATCTACCGCAGCGGTGGAGGTATCACCTTTATGAGTGATCCGGAGAAGGAATACCAGGAATTAATAGATAAGGTTTATGTCCCTTTTGCTTGAAACCATAAAGATCGAAAACAGGCTGATCTGTAACCTGGAATGGCATAATGCCCGTCTGAATAAAAGCCGGAATGCCCTGCTGGGCATAGAGGAATCGCTGGACCTTGCCACCATTATCAAGATACCGGATGACCTGGGGGCGGGTACTTATCGTTGCCGGGTGCTTTATGGGCAGGAAATCGATGATATCCAGTTCTTTCCCCATCAAACCCGTTTGGTCCGTAGTCTAAGGATGATCCATTGCAATGATATTGAATACGGATACAAGTATGCTGACAGGCGTAAATTGGAGGAGCTTTATGAAATGAGGGGAGCTTGTGATGAAATCCTGATCATCAAGGATGGTTATATTACAGATACTTCCATCAGCAATATTGTATTCCGCCTGCCTGATGGCTGGTGGCTTACACCTGTCACTCCCCTGCTCAAGGGGACCATGCGGACATATTTGCTGGAAACCGGACAGATCGCCGAGGCCGTTCTCCGCCCGGAGGATCTTCCCCTTTTGACAGAAGCCAGGATGATCAATTGTATGATGGACCTGGAATCCAGTCCCGCCATACAGATGGACCGGATCATTTCCTGATATCCCGGTATCCCGGATCCCTTGTCCTGCCTGCTCTGGTAGATTTTAACATTTCAGGGATGTACGATTCCATCAGAATAATTTGACAATAACTTACGGATATCGTATATTTGTACTATATTCGTATGTTTTTAATTATATCGTATGAAACGTGAACAACTCATACAGACAGCAAAAGACCTGTTTTTCAGGTACGGGATTAAACGGGTGACGGTGGAAGAGATCTGCAAGGAGGCCAATGTTAGCAAGATGACCTTCTACAAGCATTTTAAGAACAAGAATGAGCTTGTCAGAACCTGGATCACAGAAATGACGGACGAGTCATTGGAGAGGTATAATATATTGATGAAAAGGGACATACCCTTCGAAGAAAAAGTCAGGGAAACCATCCAGATGAAACTGGAAGGGTCTGACCAGATGAGCAAGGAGTTTTTCTCTGACTATATCCCCCATGCAGAACCTGATCTCCACGATTTCATTCACCAGCGCATGCATGATATGATGGGACTGATCATTAAGGATTACGCCGAGGCACAGAAGAGGGGCGACATCCGGCAGGATCTGAAGATTGAATTCATTCTCTGGTATTTAAATAAAATGCTGGATCTGATGGAAGATGAGGCCTTGCAGAAAATGTATGATAGTCCCCAGGACCTGATCATGGAGATGGTAAACTTTTTCTTTTACGGAATTATGCCGAGAAAATAATGAGCTCAGTATGTAGATATATTGGACGAGTATCTGCTTATATAATGCTGTTTGCAGGCATGTTACAGAACGCACATACCCAGTCTTTTGTCTTTAAAGGCCAGGCGATCGGGTGGACTGTGGCGAGCCAGATGGAGGAGCCCGTCGGAGCTCCCGGATCAGGGAATACTGATAAGGTTTGGAGGGGACAGGCGGGCATAAGGTATTTGCCGGAGATCCAGTTACAGGCACCCATCAAGGAAGATTTTTCATTTGATGCTGAAATTTCGGCCAATATTTGGGGATCAGGCCTTTACTGGTCCGCCGACAGTACGGTATGGGAAGGCGATGTCAGACCCTACCGTGCATGGATGAAGTTTTCGGGGGACCAGTTCGAGGTGCGGGGCGGATTGCAGAAGATCAATTTCGGTTCTGCCAATTTGCTGCGTCCCCTGATGTGGTTCGACCAGATCGATCCGCGTGACCCCCTCCAATTGACCGATGGCGTTTGGGGGATCCTGGGAAGGTACTATTTCCTGAACAATGCCAATATCTGGGTATGGGGATTGATCGGGAATGATCAGCGCAAAGGATGGGAGGTAATCCCATCAGTCAAAAACAAACCAGAATTCGGGTTCCGGGTACAATTGCCTATTCCCGGCGGGGAACTCGCAACTACTTATCATTACCGTGTGGCGGATGCCGGGAAAGTGTTCCAGATCCCCCACGGGGAGAAGCCACATATCAGGGAAAAGAGGCTGGCCCTGGACGGGAAGTTTGATTATGTGGTCGGGATCTGGTTTGAGGCTGTCCTGACACACCAGGAGATACATATTCCGGAACTGGAGTACAGCCATGCGCTGAGCCTGGGACTGGATTACACATTCGGACTGGGTAACGGAATTAACGTAATGACAGAATACTTCACTTTTGGAAGCTCAGAAAGGCCATTGAGTGGTGGGGAGAATGTTCATTTTTCAGCCCTGTCTGCCAATTATCCATTCAATATTATCAACAACCTGAATGGGATCCTGTTCTATGACTGGACCAACAAGGAGTTCTACAATTTCATTAACTGGTCCTGGCAGTACGATAAATGGAGTTTTTACATCATGGGGTTCTGGAACCCGCAGCGCTTTAATCTTTACCAGGGATTGGAAGGCACCAATCTTTACGCAGGCAGGGGATTACAATTTATGGTAGTATTTAATCATTAAAATAAACATGGCAAAGGGCGGCGTTCAGGCAAAGCCATGAGCCAGCACAATTTCAAATAACTAAAATAATGGAAAACAATGAAATCGTTAAAATCAGCGGCCTTGTAAAACGCTTCCCCATAGGGGGAGGACATTTTACGGCCCTGAACGGTATTGATCTCACATTCGGGACCGGTGAGTTCTCGGGACTTGTGGGTCCCTCAGGTTCAGGAAAAACAACGATGTTGAACATCATCGGATCCCTTGACGGTCCCTCCGAAGGAACAGCGGTGGTCCTGGGCCAGTCCGTCGGAGAGCTGTCCCATAAAAAGGCGGCAAAACTCCGAAAGGAAAGCCTGGGATTCATATTCCAGACCTATAACCTGCTGCAGGTCTATACAGTGTTCGAGAACGTGGAGTTTCCCCTCCTCCTCCTCGATATGTCGGCAGCAGAAAGAAAACAGGCTGTACTGGATGCACTCGAATGGGTCGGCCTTACAGATAAGGTCAAATCCCGCCCGGCACAGCTCTCAGGAGGTGAATGCCAGCGGGTTGCCATAGCACGGGCGATGGTAAAAAAACCACAGCTTGTACTGGCGGATGAGCCCACCGCCAACCTGGATGCAGCAAATTCTCATAATATCCTGCAGACCATGGTCAAACTGAACAAAGAATTAAAAACAACTTTCATCTTTGCCACCCACGATGATAAGGTGATAAAGTACCTGAGAAGGAAAATATCCCTGGAAGACGGCAAGGTGGTTAAAGATGAGCAAATATAAACAGCCATGACAGCTTTTAAATTAGCTTTTCGGAATCTCATAGGTGCCGGATTGCGCACCTGGCTAAACGTTGGCGTCCTTGCCTTCATCCTGATCCTTATCATCATGCATTACGGGATGCTGGACGGATGGAACAGGCAGGCCGTGACAGACATGATTGCCTGGGAGATTGGCGGGGGACAAATATGGCAGGAGAATTATGATCCCTATGATCCTTTTACACTGGAGGACAGCCATGCACCGATTCCCAATTCCATGCAGGGTGAAATCGAAAAAGGAAACCTTGCCCCGGTGCTTATTACCCAGGGTACGATATACCCGGAAGGAAGGATGCAGAGCATACTCCTGAAAGGGATAAACACCGACCAGCAGGTATCCGAACTGCCTACAGCCGAGCTGGCAAGGGATTACACTGAGATCCCGGCCATCATCGGAACCATTATGGCAAAGAATGCCAGACTTGATGTGGGGGATTTAGTTACGGTTCGCTGGCGTGATGTGGATGGCACATTCGATGCCGACGAAGCCTTGATAGTCGGAGTTTTCAAAGCCGATGTCCCGGCGGTAACTGCAGGACAAATGTGGGTCCCGATCGACAGGCTGAGGGAAATGACCCAGATGCCCGGCGAAGCAACTATCCTGATCGCTGACCAGGAATATACCTGGTACGGATCGGAAGAAGGATGGGTGTTGAGGGACCATGATTTCCTGCTGAAGGAAATGCGTGACATGATCCGGATGAAAACCATCGGAGGATCCTTCATGTATGTTATCCTCATGCTCCTGGCAATGCTGGCAGTGTTTGATACCCAGGTTTTATCCATATTCCGCCGGCAGAAGGAGATTGGCACCTATATGGCCATGGGAATGACACGCTCACAGGTTGTCAGGCTCTTTACCGTTGAAGGGGCCATGCATTCAATCCTGGCTGTTGTGGTGGGAGCCATTCCCGGGATCCCTTTCCT
>JAZGGT010000395.1:0-2870 GCA_036480555.1 Bacteroidales bacterium
TCCTGCAATGCCGGAAGTTGCAATGGCATAGTCAGCTCCATAACGTTTAATTATGCCCCTGGCCATCTGTTCCACAACCTGCCGGCTAACAGTTCCATGGGTCTTCAGTGAGGTTTCTCTGACACCAAGGACCGATGTTTTCACGTAGTCTGAGTAGGCAACCACAGAACCCAGGAAATATTTTGAACTTCCTGGTACGGAGGTGATCATATGTGCTATGTTCCCACCGGTACAGCTCTCTGCGATGGCCAGGGTTTTTTTATTCCGCCGCAGCATTGTTCCTACGATCCTCTCAAGTTGCTCATCTTCGAAGCCAAAGAAATAACCGTCAGGTATATAAGTGATCAGCCTGTCGATCTGGTCTTGCACGATTGTTTTGACAGCTTTCTCATCCTCCCCTCCCGAGGTCAGCCTCAGCCTGACCCTTCCGGGTGAAGGAAGGTATGCAAGTTTTACTTCCTGGGGCAGTGTACTTTCAAACTCCTGCAGCATATTGGCGAGGTGCGATTCAGCGATCCCCTGGACCAAGACGGTTTTGTGAATTATGGCCGGCAACTTGTATTGCTTTTTCAGCCTGGGAAGGATGTACCCGGACATCATGCTTTCCATCTCGTAAGGAACACCAGGCATGGATAAGTATTGTGTATCATTTCTGCTGAACCACATGCCTGACGCAGTTCCATACCGGTTCGGGATAATAATGCAGTTGTCAGGAAGCAAGGCCTGTTCCCTGTTCAGTTTGTTCATTTCAACTTTTCTCCTTGAGAGGAAGGCCTTGATCCGATTAAGGGCTTCTTCGTTTTCTGACAGCTGGCAGTTAAAATACTCAGCCAGGGTCTGTTTTGTAATATCATCGCTGGTCGGTCCGAGTCCGCCGGTCAGGAACACCAGGTCAGCCCTGTCCTCTGTTTCCATTAGTATCTGGACGATCTCATCGAAGTCATCTGCGATGGCAATGTGTCTGGTTACATTGATACCAAGACCAGTAAGGGCATCGGCAATCCAGGAAGCATTGGAATTTACCACCTGGCCGATCAGGATCTCATCCCCTATTGTTATGATTTCTGCTTTCATACCACAAAAATAACAGAAGATTGAAGATGTTAGTCATTCAGATATTAACAAATTTGTTTTGGTAATATTAACAGCATGGCTTAACTTGTAGTATAAACTTAAAAATACATAGCTTATGAAATCATTATTTACTTTATTACTCGCCTGTATGATATCGCTGAGCCTGATGGGCCAGCACGATATTAAAGATCTGAAGAAGCAACATCATGTGAAGAAACATCACAATAGTTTCAGTGCGCTTGAAAAAAAGATGTCCAGGAGTCCTGAATATGCTTCCAGACATTTGTCCAGACAGTTCAGGGCCATTCAAAGTACATCCCTGAAAGCAGATCAGGCGACAGACCAGACAATGGATAGCATCCTCTGGGAAATATATGACACAACCAACTCGAAATGGGTATTAACTGAAAGGGAGTTATTTGTATATGATGGCAACGGTAACATGATCCAATATCAATGGTTTGCGTTTGATAGCCTGGATATGAAGATTTTACCAAGCGATAAAGAAGATGTGAAATACAACGCCCAGGGGCAACCCACCGAGATAGTGTGGTTAGTATGGGATAAAGCATCCGGTCAATGGGTTAATGAGGCAAAATTTGAGTTGACTTATGATGGGGAAGGAAATTTGATCCAGGAAACATTGTATGAATGGGATACTGATGGCAGCCAATGGCTGGTTGGATTACAATTTGACATGACATATGATGGCGAAGGGAATATATTATCGGAATTGTGGTCTTTCTGGGACGAAGATAGCTCGAAACTAATCCAGATATTTAAAGATGAATACATCTATGAAGGTGGAAAACTAACAACCTGGAATGAATATTTTTGGGAGGAGGGAAATTGGGAATTAACCTACTTCACCGCTTATACTTATGACAATGGGAACCTGATATTGGAATTGACCCAGGGATGGGATTTATTCACAGAGGACTGGGGTGATTTCAGTAAGATAGAATACACTTATGTAGGTGACAAGGTGGTTACAGAAATAGTATGGGGATTTGATTGGATGTCATTCACTATGGTTTTACAAACCCGGTTCGAATACACCTGGGATGCAGATGGGAATATGATAACTGAGGTTGAATCCAGCTGGGATGAAGGGGCAGGCAGTTGGCAGAATACCTGGAAATCAGAATGGACATTCAATAAGAACTTCACAATTTTAGATCTTTATGTACCCTATTGGTTCACGGCTGATCTCGCCGATTTAACCTTTTGGCATATGCCCGTATCAGAAACCGGCTATTTTAATAATAATGGAACATGGGATTTAAATTACAGACAGACAGCTTACTATTCAGACTTTGGTGGTTCAACCAGCATTGAGGATGTGCTTGAGACCCCGGTAAGCGTCTTTCCAAATCCTGCTTCTGAAACGGTTACATTCAACTGGGATGAAAAATACACCCGTCTTAATCTTGAAATATATGACCTGACCGGCAAGCGGCTTATTTCCCGGTCCATTGATAATAATGAAACGATTAGTGTGGATGACCTTTCAAGGGGAATGTATCTCTATAAACTCACGGAAAATAACGATCTTATCCATGCCGGAAAGATCAGCTTAAGATAGGATTCTTCATGCATTGATAATCAATCGCTAATAATTAGAAAAGTCCCGGGTGAATTATCCCGGGACTTTTCTTTTGGAGCGGGAAAGGGGATTCGAACCCCCGACCCTCAGCTTGGGAAGCTGATGCTCTACCGACTGAGCTATTCCCGCTCGCCGCTACCCGCCGTTAGGCCTCTGCCATTCTCCTGTTGTTAAGCCTGCCGTCAAACCT
>JAZGGT010000396.1:0-3831 GCA_036480555.1 Bacteroidales bacterium
CGGACAGGTCATCTTTACAGGGAGCCGTCCGGCGATACATCCCGGATCAGCCGGGGGCATGCTCTCCTATGCCTTTAGTAAATCCCTGGTTTTCAGGCTTGCTGAAGTAATTAATGAAGACGGGAAAAGTTCCGGGATCACTGCCAGCGTCATTGTCCCAGGTACCATTGACACACCACAGAACAGGGAAGCCATGCCGGATGCCGATTTTACTGGTTGGGTATCAGCATCGGAGATAGCAGACAATGTCTATCATCTGTCAACCCCGGCAGGCAAACAGCTGAGAGAGAGCATCATCAAAGTATATGGAGAAAGCCAGACCTGAAATTAAAACCAGTACCTGATGCCTATGCCTCCGTTCATTTGAAACTGTATCTGGTTTATCAGCTGTAAAGCCGGGACCACTTCAACGAATACATCCAACGGTGCGTCATCAAACAGATATGCCAGTCCCACAGGCACCCTGGCGCCTAAACTGAACTCATTACCGATTCCGATTTTGGCCCCAAAGCCAAAATAAAAGGGCAGTTCTCCTTTGCTGACACTGATCAATTCAAAATTGTGTATCAGGTAATCTGCATGGATATGGAACCAGTCATTTGTCAATGACCAGGCGATTCCCCCATCTATGGCATGTTTCTGACTAACCCATGTCTTCAGGCTTACCCCGGTTGGTTCACCTATAATGATACCCAGTCCAAATCCACTATCCTGGGCAGACAGGTTAAGCGAAACAATACCTAGCAATAGAATGAATAAGTACTTTCTCATTTGATAATAGTTTTGTATTCAAAATCAGGAGTGAAAATAGGAAAAAAAATCAAATCAGGATCATAACCTGACACCTCCCATGATACCTATCCACATTTTTACGTTTGTTTGTGCTACATTGTCGTAAGTTCTGTTGAAAAATGCCCAGTTCGGACCTATTTGATGCCATGGCAGGTAACCTATATCTGGATTGGTTTCTGCCACCGCAACGTTGAAAGTGGGACCGACAAAGAGGGATACCTTATCAGATGGATTGAAAGCGAACAAAACCCTGAACTGGTTCAATAAATTCAGTCTGTCAATATGTAAAATGCTGTTCACAGAAGGTTCAGCGATCCAGAGCTCCTGGTTGACAACAGCCTCCAGGTTCATCATTACTTTTTCGTTCAGATCCAACTCTCCGCCGAGGCCAAACCCGAACAGCCAGCGGGTACCCGGACCGGTAGGTTTACTAAATGAATAAATATTGTAAAATTTCCTGACCCCCATCCTGTATGAGAAATTGGCATATTGTGTTTCGCTGAAAGAAAACTCAAACTTCCTGTAGCCGTTTTTCACCACGACATTAATAAGTCCAATCGGTATCCCGTCGAGTGAATCGGCCACATTGAGAAAACCGGCTATCTGTACGCCCTTGACATTGCCCCCTACGTTAAAAAAACCGGCAATCTGTGCACCCTGTGTTCTTCCCCCGGATACATTCCCGAACCCGGCACCCTGGAAACCCTTCGTATCCCTGCCGGTTACATTCAGGAACCCGGTAAGCTGTGCACCCTGGAAACTTCCTCCGCATACATTAATAAAACCGGAACCCTGCAGGACACGGGCATCTGTGCCGTTGACATTGAAAAAACCTGCCAGCTGAACACCATCGACAGACCTGCCGACAACATTTCCGAACCCGGCACCCTGGAATCCTTTTACATGGTAGTTGACGGTATTTATGAAATAACCAATTTCTGCACCATCTACTCCACCGGCATTACCGGCAAAAAGGTTAATAGAGACATTATTTATGGTCTTTGAATTTTGTATCCAGTTGGTGCTCAGGGGCGGGAAGAAGAAGGTAAGTTGGATAGGCTTTTCTCGAAGCGCTGGTGTTGGTTTTAGCTCTTGTCCCTGTTTTTGGGCATCCTGTGCGAACAGGGTGCTGGATGCAAAGAGAATGGCCAGCGTAATCAGGGTAATTTTTCTGTTCATGGTCTTGAGGTGTTTCAGATCAACTACCCCTATAGACATGAAAAAATCATCAGGGTTGTATGTATTCAGAAAAATTACCTTTCAATCCTGTCCACTTCCTTTTGAACATTTTCCTTCCCTACACCTATGGGAATGCCCACATGTACATGGAACCCCCGGTTCATTTCGGGATCGAGATTATCATCATTCAAGGTGTTGATGAAGCCATGGGAATAACGAAGGGACAGGTTCATCCCTTCGCCCTTACCGAATTTATAGCCAAGACCTACCTGGGCTCCAGCATCCCAATTATTCATATGCGGTTTAGCGTGGACTTTATATTCCAGTTCCGAATCATTTTCTGGTTTAATTAAATAATAGTCATCCGCCGTTAAAAGATAACTACCATACAAACCAGCCTCAAAATACAACTGATTGGTGAGTTTATAGCGGGGCAAGAAGATCAGGGTGAAGTAATTGGATTGGACCCAGGTTTTCAGTGATTCATGCTGTAATCCGGGGTTTGGCAAATCTCTGTCATTGACCCCATTCGATCCCATCTGGTTCATGAAAAGTATCTCAGGATGCAAATAAAAGTGATCTGATAATTTAAAGTTGAAATATAGTCCAAGGTTCAGTCCGGTCTGGAATTTAGCTTCGGGGTAATTAGTGAGCGTCGTAAAATTCCCACCGACATTCAATCCGAATTCAATATTCGGGGTGTTCAATTTATCCCCGAAAAGTAGGGCGATCAATACCTGGGACCTGGCTGCGGGGATAAGCAGGATGGTCATAAATGACAAGAGGATAATTTTCTTCATGGCCTTTAGATAAGCTTTATATTTTCAGGGAAAGTTATTCAATTTGAGCGGTTTTGAAAAATCCGTATCAATTAGCTTGAGTTTTCAGGTACTGGATCAACTGCTGGTAATTCTGGTCCGAGGGATAATATTCAAGCAGTTGCTCTGCATATTTCAGGGACTGATCACGATTTCCCAACTCCTGGTTGAATGTTGACAATGAATACAACAGATCCCTGTCGAACGGATTTTCCACCAATGCATTTTCCAGGTAATCAACAGCTTCCTGCTTTTGCCCGGTGGAATGGAGTCCCACTCCATAAACATATGCATACCTGGCGTTTGCAGGTTCAAGCCTGGCTGCCTGCTCCAGGAATTTCATGGCGGCGTCATGGTTTCCCTTCCGAACAAGGTTCAGTCCCAGGGCATAATGCACGGCGGCCATATCAGGACTCTGTGTGATGGCATCACGCAGCAACTGTTCCCCTTCCTGATCCCGGCCCAGCATCCGGTAGAGATCGGCCAGGTTGACATAGGCTGTAGTCAGCGCCGGTTCTACTTCAAGTGCCTTCAGGTAGGAGGTTTCAGCAGCGGGATAATCTCCCTGGTTCATGGCCAGTATTCCGAGATTCATATGTGCTGAAGGATGGTCAGCATTGATCATCTGGGTTTGCTTGTATTCTTCAAGCACTTTATCGCGCTGACGAATATTTGCCTTCCCCAGGTACTCAGGCGGAATCCTGGCAAGCTGGAAAGCGGCAGTAGTGCGGATCAGCCTGACAGAATCGTTTAACCTGGGAATGGCCAGCTCCAGGGTAGCATTTTCATCAGCCATATACAAGGCTGTAACGGCCGCATACCTGATGATGGGATCCGGATCAATAATGCTGGTCTGAAGGGTCCTGATTACGGATACGTCCTGGTAATTCTGTAAGAGTGAAACCGCCGTCGCCCTGACCATGGGAGCAGATTCGGAGTCATTGGCAAGCCTGATCAATTCCGGCAGGGCCTCAGGATATGCCTGGCGTCCGGCCCAGAAGATCTCCCCGTAATGTGTTCCATTCCTGTCTGGATCTCCATA
>JAZGGT010000397.1:0-7299 GCA_036480555.1 Bacteroidales bacterium
AGAGAAGGAGGAGCATCCGGACTTGCCAATTTCCAATCCGAGAACCTGTTTGATGCCTATACCTACTTTCGCTTGCAGGGTATAGATCATGAAAATCCGCTGGTTCTGCTAAGGCGTTATTCGGAACATGTCTTTAACATTTCATTTAACGGTACAGAATTTGCCAGGTTCGCGCACATGCGGCCCGCACATGCTCAGCAGATGTATAAACAGCTTGCAGAGCTGGGTTTTCTAACCTATGACCTGGAAGGGGACAGGGTTACAATGCGGCAAAAATCCTATGACTGGATCTATGCCAGCGTCGATTATATAGATTATGATGTGATCAATTTTATTTCTGAGACTGAAGCGCCACTTGAAAATGCCAGCCTGGATCTGAGAAATTATGACCTTCATATCAATGGGGTGAAGCAAATCCAGCTGAGCAGTGCACAGGCTGTAAGTATTTTTCCGGCCAACCAGAAAATAACCATGAAGAGTAACCGGGATTTTACGTTTGACGGGGTGATTGATGCGGGACTTTTCACCTTCTATGGCAGGAATTTCTATTTTAGCTACGATACTTTTGAGATCAGTCTTACTGATATCGATTCCCTGAGTATGAAAGTGAAAATGGAGAATCTTGATGAATTCGGACAAATATCTGTGCTTGATATTGCCAGTATGCTTGAGGATATGACCGGCGAACTGCTGATTGATAATCCGGATAATAAGTCGGGCCGGAAGAAGATCCCCAGTTATCCTGTCTTCAGCAGTACCAAGAACTCCTTCATTTATTATGATGATCTGGCAGTACAGGATGGTGTTTATAAAAGGGAGGATTTTTACTTTGAAGTATATCCCTTTGCCATTGACAGCCTTGATAATTTCTCACAGATCAGTCTGAACCTTAGTGGGATCCTGCGATCGGCAGATGTTTTTCCGGCCATTGAGGAGACACTCCGTATACAGGAAGATAACTCACTGGGATTCAAATACTTGACTGATTCATCCGGATTGGGACTTTATGGTGGGATAGGACATTATTACGATTCTATCATGTTGAGCAATGCCGGACTCCGGGGATCGGGCCGGTTCTCCTACCTGACATCAAGGGGAACAGCTGATGATATCGTATTTCACCCGGATTCCATGTTCACAAATGCATCTGAATTCGAGATCATGCAACAGTATACGGATGTCCAATATCCCCTGGTCACTTCCACTATGAATGATTTGATCTGGTATCCTTACCGCGATACCATGCTGATTGAAGAAGGAGCCAATCCGTTTGTCATCCTGAACGATTCAACCTCATTTAGCGGTATCCTGGCACTCACGCCTGCCGGTTTATCGGGAAATGGCAGGATGGAACTCACTAATTCCGTGCTTAACTCCGAAAATTTCAGCTATACGGCCAATGTTTTCGATGCTGACACGGCAAATTTCAGGTTAAAATCAGTGAATACGGACGGATATACCCTGATCACGGATAATATCAATGCACATGTAGATTTCGAAAACCTTTCCGGCCTGTTCAGGACCAACGAGGATTTTTCACTGGTAGAGTTCCCTGAAAATAAGTATGTAAGCAGGCTGGATCTATTCAGATGGGATATGGAACGTGCTGAACTTGAAATGGGTTCTGCTTCTGTAACAGATACCATTGCTGATATAGTAACAGATGAGTACGGGGAAGAGATCATGGTAGGTCCTAGGTATATATCCATTGACCGTGAGCAGGATTCCCTGAGCTTCGTTTCAAACAGGGCCACGTATGATTACAGCAGAAATATCCTCAGAGGATCCAATGTGACCTTCCTTCGCGTGGCAGATGCCTATATCTATCCGGGTGATGGGGTGGTGGTCATTGATCCTGATGGGGTGATGGAAGAATTGACAGGAGCAAGTATCGTTGCTAACCGTGAGATGAAAGAACACCGGTTTTACAATGCCACTGTTCAGGTCCTGGGGCAGTTCAACTATACCGGTTCTGGTTATCATGATTATGTCAATGAAACAGGAGAACCACAATCAGTTTATTTTCATGAGATCAGCGTGGATGATTCCCTTAATACCATTGCAGAAGGAATTATAGGAAAAGATCAGTATTTTACTTTGAGCCCGTATTTTTCCTTCCAGGGTAATGTGGAACTGGATGCACGGAAAACTTTCCTGACCTTTAATGGCGGAGCCGGCATAATCCATGATTGCGAAATCAATGAAGACACATACCTGAAATTCAGGGCAGAGATTGATCCTGCCTTTGTGTATATCCCCATCCCGGCGCAGCCATTCGATATAGACATGAATTATACCTATGCCGGCTTGTTTTTGTCAGGAGATCCAGTGCTTATTTACCCAGCTTTCCTGAGCAGGAAGAAAATGCCACGTGACCAGTATACCATTACATCAAGCGGGATACTCTACCATGACAGGCAAAGTGATGAATACCGAATCTCCAGCAGGGAAAAACTACGTTATCCGGAGCGGCCCCCCGGTAACTTGTTGAGATTATCCAGAAATGATTGCGTAGTCAACGGGGAAGGCAAGATCAGTATGGGTATGAGGCCCGGACAGGTCAGGATATCCTCGGTTGGAAATGTCATGCACAATTTGAATACAAAGGAAACGGAACTAGATGTTACGCTCGCCCTGAATTTCTTCATGTCTGAAGATGCATTCGAGATCATGGCAGCCGAGATCGACGCTATGCCGACCCTTGAGGCTGTTGATCTGGCGTCCCCGCTGTATGTAAAAAACCTCCAGGAATTGATCGGCAGGGAAAGGGCAGAGAAATATCAGACTGAATTGGGACTTTTCGGACAATACCAGTCATCGGTCCCGGAACTGACACATACCCTCTTTATTACCAATGTAAAACTGTTCTGGAACCAGTCATCCCGGTCGTACAGGTCAGAAGGTAAAATCTCTCTGGGTAGCATTAACGGAGACCAGATCAATAAGAAGCTGGACGGATACATAGAATTCACAAAACGGCGCAACGGGGACCTGGTGGATATTTACCTTGAACTTGACCGCAGGAACTGGTATTATTTCGGTTATACCAGGGGGATCATGAGTGTATTATCAAGCAACAGGGAATTCAACGCTGCCATAGAGGAGGTAAAAACCAGCCAACGGAAGATGAAAACACCACGGGATGAGGTGGCGTATTTGTATGTAGTATCAGATTCGAGAAAGAAAGCCATGTTTCTCCGTAGGATGCAGGAGGAGGATGAACCGCCTATTGAATAAATAAAAAGATCCCATGCCTGTCTTTTATACCAGCCAGATTGATCATAAACAGGCCATACTCGGTGAAGAGGAATCCCGGCATATCATCAAAGTACTGCGAATGGCCGGGGGTGATCCGCTTGAGATGGTCGATGGCAAAGGAAATTATTATACCGGGATAATATCGGTTCCTGACCCGAAGTCCTGCCAGGTCAGGATAAAAAATGTCACTGAAGATTATCTGCACAGGGATTATTATCTGCATATTGCCATAGCCCCTCCAAAAAGCACCGAACGTTTTGAATGGTTTCTCGAGAAGGCAACCGAGATAGGTGTGGATGAGATAACACCGGTCATCTGTGCCCGGTCGGAACGAAACCGTATCAGGCATGACCGGTCACAGAAGATACTGATCGCTGCCATGAAACAAAGCGGGCGCGCCTTGCTGCCCAGGCTCAACAGGGAAATCCCCCTGAGCGATTTCCTGGATCGTTCCACCGCAGATAACAAGCTGATAGCGCATTGTGACACGTGCGGTGGCCAGCACATCACCGCAGAACCGCATATTGATCAAAGCTGGATAATAATGATAGGTCCGGAGGGAGATTTTACCCCCGGCGAAATAGAAGCCGCCAAACAAAATGCTTTCCGGGAGATCAATCTGGGTGAGGCCGTTTACCGGACAGAAACAGCCGGGATCATTGCCTGCCACACCATCAGCCTCCTGTATCACAACAAAATCTGAGACGATATTTTAAAGGATATTGAATCGTCTCTGAATTTTAAGCAAGCTTAAAATATAGGTTCCTCATTCAATATCCTTTAAAATGAGGAATCAGGTTTTGTTATAATCCTGTGAAAATCTCAGATGGTTTTATTTTGTGAGGGGTATTACATGAGCGGCCTTACGTGTTTTGCAAAGCAAAATTTGCAGCCGCGTTGTAATACCCCGCACAAAAGAAAGCCGCCTCAGTTTGCGCTGGGCGGTTCTCTTTTAATGCAGTTCAGAGTTTCTAAATAGTACTGGCTGTTTTCAGGATTCGTTTCACCAATCCTGGATTTACTTGGAAATTTGACTTATCAAGTTTGCCAAATATCCTCTTCACATATGCTTCTTCCTCTCCAAGTAATTCCTCCAGATTAGTTAACTCTCCATCCCTACTCTCCAAGTTCTCCAGTACATAGACAAGGGTAGAGACATTCACCATAGGCAGTTTTAATTGTTATTACACATACCAAACGGCGAAAAAGAAAAAATAGTATGGATGTTAGATATTAAATTTTTGTCAAACTGAGATTTTTCTCTTCAATCAGCTTTCTCATGTTGATCAATGCATATCTCATCCGGCCAAGTGCCGTGTTGATACTCACATCCGTTTGTTCGGCTATCTCCTTGAAACTCAGTCCTCCATAATGCCTTAACAGGATTACCTGCTTCTGGTCCTCGGGAAGTTCATCGATGAGCAGCCTGACCTCCTTAATGATCTGGCTTTCAACCATGATATCTTCGATAGTACTCTCGGAAAGTTTTCTTGAGTTGAAGATGTCCGCCTCATAATCTTCGTTTGAATAAGTATTGATCTGTTTTTCCTTTCTGAAATGATCAATGGTCAAATTATGGGCGATTCTTATAACCCAGGATACAAATTTCCCATTGTCCTTGTATTTTCCCTCTTTTAAGGATTTAATGACCTTAATAAAAGTATCCTGGAAAATGTCTTCAGCCAGTGACTGATTTTTGACAATGAGTATGATGTATGTGAAAACTTTGTTCTTGTGCCTGTTAATCAGGACCTCAATGCTGCTTTGATCACCTTGGATAAACAGCTTTACCAGATCTTGATCTGAACGTTGTTGTAATTTCAAAACTACCTCCTATTTTGATTCAATCAGGGTAGATCTTGAGCTATAGGCAGTCCTCCGTTTTTAGGTTGGCTATTGAGAATGAATTTGATTGTGCAAGTAAAACAAAAATATCAATAATACAAAAAATATTACTTTTGAAAAAAGTTAAAAGATGTTAAACATGCTGTTGAATTAGTACAATTTTCATGCCAAAAACTGTTAAAATAGCTGAGAAGTTTATTGAGATAAAAGGGGCCAGGGTTCACAACCTGAAAAATATTGATCTTAAGATCCCGCGCAATAAATTCATTGTGATCACAGGATTATCAGGCTCTGGTAAATCCTCGCTCGCATTTGATACGCTTTATGCTGAAGGCCAGCGGCGTTATGTTGAAAGCCTTTCCTCATATGCAAGGCAATTCCTGGGCAGGATTAATAAGCCTGATGTGGATATGATCAACGGTATACCACCTGCCATTGCCATAGAACAGAAAGTCAACACACGGAATCCCAGGTCAACTGTTGGCACTTCGACTGAAATCTATGATTATCTGAAGCTTTTATATGCCCGGATAGGGAAGACGTATTCACCGGTCAGCGGCCGGAAGGTGAAAAAACATGCTGTGACAGATGTAGTGAATTTCATGACTGACCTTGGACCTGGTTCAGAGGTGATCATCCTTTCACCGTTTCTTTTTGTAGAAGAAAGGGATGTGAGGGAACAATTGGAATTATTGCTGAAACAGGGAATTACCAGGCTACAGCTAAATTCGGGATTCACAAGGATTGAGGATATGTTGAAGGAGGAAAATCTCCCTGAACCTGGAAGCCAGATCCCGGTTGTTATCGACAGGGTGAAGGTCCAGCTGGATGAAGATTCACTCGCAAGGTATGCAGATTCCGTTCAGACTGCCTTCAGCCTTGGAAAGGGTGAATGTAATTTGCATCTCATGCAGGATGACAGGGTATGTGTTTTCTCGGGTTCCTTTGAGATGGACGGGATGAAATTCGATGAACCGGATGTTCATATGTTCAGTTTCAATAATCCAATTGGTGCATGTTCCCTCTGTGAAGGCTACGGCAAAATTATCGGAATTGATGAGGACCTGGTTATTCCCAACAAGAGCCTTTCCATCTATGAGGATGCAATCGTATGCTGGAAAGGAGAAAAAATGAGCAGATGGAAGGAAAAACTGATCCTGCAGGCTGCTAAATTTGACTTCCCCATACACAAACCTTATTATCAATTATCTGCTGATCAAAAGAGCTTGCTATGGACCGGCAACCGGTTCTTTAGGGGATTGGATGCATTTTTTCGGTATCTCGAAGAGAAGAAATATAAGATTCAGTACCGTGTCATGCTTTCCCGTTACCGGGGAAAGACTACCTGTCTGGCCTGCCAGGGTACCAGACTAAAAAAAGAAGCTTCGTATGTTAAAGTCAATAGACGGCCTATACAGGAGCTCGTAATCATGCCTGTAAATGACCTGTATGAATTCTTTAAGAATATAAGGCTTTCCAAACATGAAAAAGAAATAGCGGGAAGAATACTCAGGGAGATCCATAACCGGCTCGGATACCTGGTGCAGGTTGGCCTGGGTTATCTTACCATGAACCGGCTCTCATCCACCCTCTCAGGAGGCGAATCGCAGCGGATCAACCTGGCCACTTCACTTGGCAGCAGCCTGGTGGGTTCCATGTATATCCTGGACGAGCCCAGTATAGGGCTGCATCCCAGGGATACACACCTGCTGATCGGTGTATTGAATAATCTTGAGAAACTGGGGAATACCGTGATTGTTGTCGAACACGACGAAGATATCATCAGGGCATCGGCACAAATCATTGACATGGGTCCCATGGCAGGGAGGCTGGGGGGTGAGGTTGTGTTCCAGGGAGACCCGGGTAAGCTGGATGCAGACGGCCAGAGTATGACTGCCAGGTACCTGAGCGGCCAGGAAATGATAAGGATATCCGGGAAGCGAAGAAAATGGCATAATTATATCGAGTTACTCGGCGCCAGGGAGAATAACCTGAAGAGCATCGATGTTAAATTCCCGCTTAATATCATGACGGTTGTCACCGGGGTCAGTGGATCAGGTAAGTCATCCCTTGTCACCAGCATACTCTACCAGGCTCTCCTCAAGACATTCCAGGGTCATGGTGAGAAGCCCGGGGATCATGACCTGGTCAGGGGAGATATTCAAATGCTTGATGGCATAGAGATGGTTGACCAGC
>JAZGGT010000398.1:0-7819 GCA_036480555.1 Bacteroidales bacterium
AAACTGGTGAGCCGCTTCCAGCACTTTGCCTACCGGGTCCTCATTCCCGAAATAGATCTTCGCCAGGCTTTCTGATAATACCATGCTCCTGGGCTCATGCAGGACATGGGAAGGATTTCCCTTCAGCAGTTTTTGTCCGAATACTTCGAAATAAATACTGTCGGCCAGGTAGAATTGCTGGCTAAGGAACTTCCTCTCCCCGACCATTATCCTGGAATTCCGCATAGATTGCAGTCTAACCATTGATTCGATTTCTGGGAAGTAATCCGGCATATCCTCTGTCCATGCCTGCCAGGTCCGGGCAAAATGGGAATGGTGGTCACCCCGCTGGAATTCCACGGTAAACCTGTAAAGCCTGTCCCCCGCTGGATGAAAATTATCATAGCTTGTCTCCATGTTGATCCATATCAGTATATAGAATACAGAGGTAAATGCAACAACGAGCCCGGAAATATTCAGCAGATGGTAGAAAAGGTTTCGCCTGAAACTGCGGAAGGTATACCTGAGAATTAAAGCAATCATACTTCGAATTTAATAATCCTGTATTGCACTATCATCATGTTTTGCTTACTTCTTCGGTTAAAGATTGTAATTTTTTGTTAATGAAATTTAACACGGGACTGGTACTGAGTGGCGGGGGGACTCGCGGATTTGCTCATATTGGTGCCCTGCAGGCCCTTGAGGAAGCCGGGGTATCAGGGATGTTGCCATGAGAACCTTCCAGCTATATGTATATGCCATGAACAGTGACAGTTCAGCTGCCTGCGACCTGCTCATAGAGCCCGTTGACATTGCCGGCTTCGGGTACCTGGGAAGCAAACAGGGCATGGAAATGTACCGGATTGGTTATGATGCTGCCAAAAAACAGTTGGAAACATTCGAAAATTGGTGATAAAAGTCACCACTTGCAATCTCAACTGTTCCCTTAAATTCCCTATTTTTACCCCCTGTTCAGATGAGATTACATGAATCGGCCCACTACCAACGATAATTCACATCCCTGTCCTGATCTACAACGGGCCATTGATAGGCTCGACAGTATATTTGATGCCGCCCCGGTGGGCATTGGCCTGGTCCAGGACCGGGTGCTCAGGGAAGTTAATCCATTCTTCTGTCATATGCTGGGATACACAGCGGATGAGCTGATCGGCCAGGATGCCCGTATCCTGTATCCAAGCGATGAAGAATATGAAGCCATCTCCAGGCAGGGGAAAGGAAGCCTGGAAACCCAGCTGGTCAGAAAGGATGGAAAAATACTCGATATCCTGTTGAGTTCTGTCCCATTAGATCCCTCAAATCTGTCTGCAGGAGTTACGTTCACGGCAATGGATATAACAGGCCAGAAGTGGACTGAAAAAGCGCTGTTCGATAGCGAGCAGCGCTCCAGTAACCTTATCGAGACCTCCCCCATGGGCATTATCATTTACCAGGTGAATGAAGCCGGTGAGCTTATGCTCATCGAAGCGAACCCTGCAACGGAGCGCATCCTTGGATTTGACACAAGGAGTTATATAGGAAAGCGCATAGAGGATCTTTTCCCGAATATAGTCGGGACCGAAATCCCCGACAGGTATAAAAAGGCAGCGGTCACCGGCGAAACCTGGAGTACTACTGACCTTTATTACAAGGATGAGCAGATCGCCGGGGCTTATGATTTTGTAGCATTCCAGATGGCACCCGGACAGGTTGCTGTTATGTTTTCCGATATCACAGCGCGGAAGCAAACCGAGCAGAAATTGCTGGAAAGCGAAGAAAAACACCGGACGATCTTTCAGAATATACAGGATGTGTATTTCGAAATGGCCCCCGATACAACCATACTGGAAGTAAGTCCCTCTGTATCAAAGATCTCCCAATACAAACGTGAAGACCTGATCGGCAAATCTATCGACCATCTTGTGGTGGATGAAAAAATCATGAATACCTTATTAAAACTGTTATTTGAGAGAGGCGAACTGAATGATTTTGATGTTCTGCTGAAGGACAGGGATGAGCGGCTGCTGTATTGCTCCGTGAACATTAAAATTGAGACAGGCTCGGACGGTGCTCCTATTAAAGCGATCGGTTCCCTGCGGGATATTACCGAAAGAAAGTTGGCAAGGGAACATATTACCAAACTGGAGAGAGCCGTGGAACAGAGTCCATCCTCGATCGTTATCACGGACCTTGACGGCAAAATTGAATATGTAAATCCCAGGTTCACCGAAATTACCGGGTATACAAAGGAGGAAGCCCTTGGGCAGAACCCGAGCATCATGAAATCAGGTGAACATGATAAGGAATTTTACAAGGTGTTATGGGATTCCATACGTACCGGCAATGAGTGGCGCGGGGAATTTCTCAATAAGCGGAAAGATGGTACGATCTACTGGGAAATGGCATCCATTTCCCCCGTCAGGAACGATTTGGACCAGATCACACATTATATAGCCATTAAGGACGACATAACAGAGAGAAAAAACATAGAACAGCAATTGCTGGAAGCCAAGGAGAAGGCCGAGGAATCTGACCGGCTGAAATCAGCATTTCTTGCCAATATGTCACACGAGATCCGTACCCCGATGAATGCCATACTGGGTTTTTCAGAATTACTTCAGCATGAGGGAATCCAACCCGGGGACAGGCAGGAATATATCAAGCTCATCAATGACAAGGGCAACGACCTGATGAATATTATTTCAGACCTTATAGATATCAGCCGCATAGAAGCCGGGGATATGAAACTGGTCAAAACCCATATCAGGATCAATGACATGATCCTTGATATCTTCGAACAGGTGAAAAAGGAAAAGTCCCTCAAGGGGAAAGATGAGGTCCAGATCAGATACCGGATCAGGGAGGATGCTGAATATTCCATCCTGTCAGATAAAAACCGCTTACGACAGGTATTCAACAACCTTCTTGGCAATGCTTTGAAATTCACCAATGAGGGCTACATAGAACTGGGGTACGATCTCTTGGAAGAACATGTTCGGTTTTATGTAAAGGACAGTGGCATAGGGATCACTCCTGAAAACCAGAAAATGATCTTTGAACGATTCCGGCAGGAAGATAATTCCTATACCAGGAAACATGGAGGAACCGGGTTGGGACTGGCCATTTCAAAACAAATTGTTGAATTGCTGGGAGGTGAGATCGGCGTGGAATCAAAACCAGATCAGGGGGCTAGTTTTTATTTCACCCTAACGCTGGAGCAAAGGGCCGAACCTTTACCTTCGGGAGCAAAGCTTGACCGGCCACGCTACCAGAATAACCTTAAGCTGGCAAAAAAGAAGATCCTGATCGCTGAAGACGACAGCTCCAATTATATGTTCCTGGAATCCCTCCTGCGCTCCACAGAAGCAGAACTGATCTGGGCCCGCAATGGCCACCAGGCTGTTGACATTCATGCCGGGCGTGATGATATCGACCTGATACTGATGGACATAAGGATGCCTGAGATGAACGGGCTGCAGGCTACCGAAAAGATCAGGAGTACCGACCAGGGCATCCCCATAATCGCCCTGACAGCCTTTGCTTTTGCAGATGACCGGGAAAAATCGATGGAGGCTGGATGTACGGAACACCTGTCAAAACCTGTCAAAATCGAGGGCCTGAAGAGGGTACTGCAGAAGTACCTTGGGTAAGCTTACCCTTCACCGTTCTTGCTTTTCCTTTGAAGATACTGAAGCAAATGATCCCGGTAGGATTGTCCCAGTGGAATATCCTCTTCCCCGATCCGCAGCCTGTTACCTTCTCAAAGTCCGAGTCCAGCGAAGGGATACAGGATACTACGATGCCTGTGAGTCCTAAAATAAACAAGACAATCCTGATTTTCATATCACGGATTTTTTGGTTACGGGATCAAAATAAAACCAGCCTGAGAAGATTTACTAATTTTTTCGATGAACAGGATGAAACGGGCGGTGAACCGATTAAAAAAGGTTTTTGAATTTTGGTTTTCCCTTATTTCAAACTAACTTTATTAACATATTTGAGTAACCCTAAATCCTAACACCATGAAGCATTTCCTAATGTTGGTAGCATTGCTGATCACAGTCATTGCCATGGCATCATTTCACAGCCCTGATCCACCAATAAAAATGGAATCGGCCAAAGAAATTACCCTGACTATCCTTTATGATAATTATAAATACGAAGATGGTTTTAAAAACAGCTGGGGATTCTCCTGCCTGATAGAGGGAGCCCATACTGTATTGGTCAGTGATGCCGTAAAGATAACCGATAATGTCTGGTCTACCGGGGAGATGGGCATAGAGATCATTGAGCGATCCATGGTAATACAGACACCCAAGGGACTCGTGGTCATCACAGGATGTGCCCACCCTGGGATAGAAGATATTGTGGCGAAGGCTGTTGAGATTAAGGATGAACCGGTTTTACTGGTGATGGGTGGTTTTCATCTTCTCCGTACCGGGACCGATGCGGTGGAGGTCATTGCCAGAGAATTCAAAGACAAGCATATACAATATGCCGCACCAACGCATTGCAGCGGGGATGGGACCATACGGGTCTTCCAGGAAGTTTTCGGGGAACAGTACCTGAAGCTGGGGACAGGTAAGGTCATACAAACTGCTAAGTTATAGCCGCTCGCAGACCAGCTTCCATCCAGCTACAGCCTGGCTGAAAAGGAACAACCCCATCCGGGTGGACAGGATTTGCCCTACTTCATTTTTTTGGTCAGCTTCTTTTTTGCCTGTATATAGCTGGCAGTTCTGTTTTTCACCCTTTTCTCAATCCGGTTAAAATCACGGGCGAGGCTTCTGATTTTCTTGCCTTTCTTCTTACTCTCTATGGCTGAGATCAGGTCCTTCATTAACCTGTCCCGGTTCTTTTCGAGTGAAGCTATTACCCTTTTCTGAAGTTTTAGCTTCTTAAAATCCTTTGCCAGTTTCTTTGATTTTTTCTCAGCGACAGGGGCGGATACCCCGGGAGCTTTCTCAGCGGTCGGTCCGGCCGGGCCAGCACTGGTATTGCTACCCGGTGATTGTGCCGCAGGTTTAGCAGCGGGTTTAGCAGCCTTCGGGGGTGTCACACCAGCAACTGAAGGTTTGGGAGCAGTTGTCTTTCGTGCAGCTGTTATTTTGGCAGGAACTGGCTTTGTGGTTGAACTGGCTAGCCTGGTTGAACCTGTGGCAGGCTTGCGTACCTGGCGTTGGGGAGTGTTGCCTTTCGGTTTATCAGATCCGTCATTCCTTATGATATCTTCCATGATTTCAAAATATTGATTTTGTAGCATAAATGTAATCCATTTATTTATATTTAACATGTACATGCAAAAACTGCTTACATATCTCCTGGGATGCTGGCTGGCTGTGGCAGTTTCCGGACAGGTCACGGCTACTACTGATCCGGACAGTACCATGCGGAACACAAAGTTTGCAGGCTTCCCCGTACTTGGTTATGCCCCTGAAACCAGGATCATCGGAGGAGTATATACTCAGTTATTAATGGGAGATCCCTTGCTCAGACGACCTTCTACCCTAGGCCTGAGCCTTCTGGTTTCCCAAAATCGACAGTTTTCCATCAACCTTTTTCCGGATATCTGGTTGAAGGATAATACATACCGGCTTGGCGGGGAACTTAAATGGCAATACTGGCCTGATAAGTTTTATGGGATAGGGAACGATACCCGGAAAGAGGACGAGGAATATTATGTATCAAGGGTCTGGGGAATTAAACTGGATATGCTACGGATGGTGTACAGGGACTTATACGCAGGTATCCTGCTTGAAATCGAGAACAACAATATTGTTGAATATGATACCGTATCACATGCATCCCTTCCGGATGGCAGCATCCCTGGCAGCGAACATTCTACCATATCAGGGATAGGCCTGACATTGGCGTGGGACAGCCGGTCTGATATTCTTTTGCCTGCTTCCGGGGCATACTGCCAATTCCGCCTGGTTTATTTTAACGGAGCCATGGGCTCTACCTATCCATATACAAAATGGATCATTGATCTCAGGAAGTACTGGACCCTGGGCAGAGATCATTTATTATTTGTCCAGGCTTATGGAAAATTCCTCTGGGGAAGGGAGGTGCCATTCCGGAATATGGCGATGCTCGGGGGCGATAAATTATTGCGCGGATATTTCAAAGGACGATACCGGGATCATAATATGTTTGTGGGACAGGTCGAGTACCACAGTCCATATATCTGGCGATTCAGCCTGGTTGCCTTCACCGGAGCAGGTGATGTTTTCCATGCTGTATCCAGCCTCCAAAATATCCGCATCAAACCGGCCGGAGGTGTCGGGGTACGATTCAAACTATTTAAAGACCGCCGGATGAATCTGCGCCTGGATCTTGCGGCCGGAAAGGATGACCACGGGATATACCTGGGTATCCTGGAGGCATTTTAAAATATCAATTGATTATTAACAAGTAAAATCAGAACCATGAAACAAAATGTGTTGTTTTTTGTGCTATTAGCCCTGGCTGTTTTGTCCTGTAAAGAGAGTGAGAAACAGGAGGATCAGTTGAAAACACGGGATATTAAGGTAGCAGAGAAACTATTCGGACTTGAGTTCAGTAATGCTGAACGGGACAGTATGCTTAACTCGGTCAATCAGAACCTGGAATCCTTCAATACCATCCATGAATTCAGTCTGGTAAATGATATACCCCCTTCCCTGGTATTCAATCCCATTCCCACTGGATTTCAGCCCGATCTGGAAAGCAGGCCCGTTGACTGGCCCCTGCCGGAGGAGGTCACTTTGCCCGAAAACAGGAATGAACTTGCCTTCTGCAGTGTAGCAGAGCTTTCTGTATTGATAAGGACAGGGAAGGTCTCTTCCGTTGAACTTACAAGGTTCTTCCTGGAGCGTCTGGAAAAATACAGCGACACCCTTGAATGCCTGGTCACACTCACCCCCGGGGTGGCTCTTGAGCAGGCCAGGCAGGCCGATGAGGAGATAGGCAAGGGAGTATACAGGGGACCTTTACACGGGATCCCTTATGGCATCAAAGATCTATTTGCTTACCCGGGATATCCTACCAGCTGGGGAGCCATGCCCTTTAAAGAACAGGTTATTGACGACAAGGCAACGGTGATCTGCAAGCTGGAAGAGGCAGGCGCCATTATGCTGGGAAAACTCACCCTTGGTGCCCTAGCCATGGGAGATGTATGGTATGGAGGAAAAACGAGGAATCCCTGGAACCTGGAAGAAGGCTCCAGCGGGTCTTCGGCAGGATCTGCAGCAGCGACGGCAGCTGGACTGGTACCTTTTGCCATCGGTACAGAAACCTGGGGCTCCATCGTGTCTCCAAGCACACGATGTGGGGTAACCGGACTCCGTCCCACTTTTGGCAGGGTGAGCAGGGCCGGTGGAATGGCACTTTCCTGGAGCATGGATAAGGCAGGACCAATATGCCGATCTGCGCTTGATTGCGGACTCGTCCTCCAGGCTATAACAGGTGAGGACCCGGCAGATCCCGGCACCCTGGATATCCCGTTCAATTATGCTCCCCTTAAACATCTGAATACCCTGAAGATCGCCTATCTCGATTATCTGTTTGACAGCGAGCAGGGCAATCGCGATAATGACAGCCTTACCCTTTAAATATTCAAAGAGCTGGGTGTTGAACTTCAGACAGTCAGTCTTCCCGATGATATTCCAGTAGATGCCCTGTCCCTCATCCTTAATGTGGAAGCTGCTGCAGCTTTTGATGAGCTAACCAGGGGCAACCAGGATGATTTTCTCGTGCGACAGGGTCGCAACGCCTGGCCGAATAATTTCAGGCAGGCCAGAATGATCCCTGCGGTCGAATATATCCAGGCCAATCGCATACGCAGCTTACTGATCAGCCAGGT
>JAZGGT010000399.1:0-2474 GCA_036480555.1 Bacteroidales bacterium
CTGCAGCAATGCTTACAAGCACACCAAAAACGGTGGCCAGCTGTCCCACCCGCAGGTAATGCCTGTCTGACTTATGCCTGTTGATATAGCTCTGGTAGATATCATAGGTCCAGACCGTATTAAAAGCAGTTACATTCCCGGCCATCCCCGACATAAAAGATGCCATCAATGCCGTGAGTCCGAGTCCCAGTACACCAGTCGGGAAATAATGCCCGAGCAGTACCGGGATCACTTTATCATAATCGTAGCTGTTGCCTTTCAGCGGGAGTTCAAATCCAGCTTCAGGTATGGCTGTCAAAGCAATAGCGATCATACCCGGTATTATCACCAGGGCCGGCAGGAACATTTTTGGGAAAGCACCTATCAGTGGAGTTTTACGGGCCCCGGCCATAGAGTCTGCAGCCATGGCTCTTTGTACGACCAGGAAGTTGGTGCACCAGTATCCGAACGATAGCACAAATCCAAGTCCAACAAGTACACCGAACCATTCTATGCCCATCGGGTTGGAGTCGGGACTTCCCATAAATTTCCATGAATTCACCCAGGCACCCGGCTCGTAACCGTTCCTGACAGCCACATCACCCAGGGTTTCGGTAAGCCCTTCCCATCCGCCGATATTGATCAGTCCCAGTATCACCAGCGGTGCAAAACCAACCACTATCAGGAAAAACTGCAGTACTTCATTATAGATGGCAGATGTAAGACCACCGAGATAAACATATACCAGTACGATCACGGCCGATATCAGCAGGCTGAAGTCAAAATCCCACCCAAGCAGGGTTTCCATCAACATTGCAAGGGCATACATGGAGATCCCCGAGGCAAAGATGGTCATGACTGCAAATGCAAATGCGTTGAATCCCCTGGTCTTTTCGTCGAACCTTAGTTTCAGGTATTCCGGGACCGAACGTGCCTTTGAGCCGTAATAAAACGGCATCATGAAAATGGCCAGGAAAATCATGGCAGGAATGGCACCAATCCAGTAAAAATGTACTGTGGCCATCCCGTATTTGGCTCCTGAAGCGGCCATCCCGATTACCTCCAGGGCACCAAGGTTGGTGGCAATGAAGGCAAGCCCGGTGATCCAGGCCGGTATGGAGCGGCCGGCTTCCAGGAAATCCGTTGAAGATTTCATATACCGCTTCAAGGTCCATCCAATCCCCAGAACAAATGCAAAATAGACCGCCATGATGGTATAGTCTATCCAGCCTAAATTGAAAGACGTTTCCATAGGTTTAGTAATTGGTTATTCAGAAGTGTAGAAAATACATTGAACCTTAAAAATAGAAATAATTCCCGATGATGGGGTATCAGGAATCATCATTTTACGATATCTAATAAGTCAAGCGAATCAGGACTCCTTCAAACCCACGTTTTTCCCTATATTTGAAATTTCATATTAATCACATAATAAATGAGAATTGTCTCTCAACTATTTATGATCTTACTCACCCTGAATGCCTGCAACCAGAATGGGTATAGCTCAGATGATGCCTATCTCAATGAAATCAATAGATGGAAGGGAAAGCGCCTTGAACGCCTTAAATCAGAAAATGGCTGGTTGAATCTTGCCGGTCTATTCTGGCTCGAGGAAGGGGTTAACACCATCGGTTCTGATTCCTCCAACAGTATTATTTATCCGGACAAGGCACCCTCACGATTAGGGAAATATATTCTCAAGAACAGGCAGGTCAGTTTTATCCCCGAGCCTGGCGAGGAAGTCTTCCTGGAAGGAAAATCCATTGAGGAACTCGAAATAAAAACAGACAAAACCGGAAAACCTACCCTGCTGGAAACAGGCAGCCTGGCATGGTTCATCATTGAACGCGGGGATCAGTTTGGCATCCGCCTGCGTGATTATGAGCATCCTTCAATAAATCAATTAACACATATAGAATGTTTCCCGGCCGATCCTGCCTGGAAGATCGAGGCACAGTTCGAAGCATATGAGGAACCCAGGGAACTGCTTATTCCTACCATCATCGGCACGGTTGAAAAAAATATGTGTCCGGGTATCCTTCGCTTCAATATCAGCGGAGTGGAACAGGAATTTTACCCCGTAACAGCGGGAAAGAGACTTTTCGTCATTTTTGCAGATGAGACGAGCGGACTTGAGACATATGGTGGCGGACGGTTCCTGTATTTACAAAAACCGGATAAACAGGACATGGTCACGATCGATTTCAACAAGGCTTTTAATCCACCCTGTGCCTTTACCCGGTTTGCTACCTGTCCACTTCCTCCCCAGGAAAATTTCCTGACTGTAAGGATAGCAGCAGGTGAACAGGGTGTGGATCATTAAATTGTTAACCAAAATCAATAAAAAAATGAAAACATTAAATTGGGTATTCTTCTTTATTCTTTTATGCTCTTTTGCTGCCTGCAAACAATCCAAAACCAAACAGGACCTGGTGGACAAGGCCACCGAATTGGAAAGCTCAGGAATGTTCCTGGATCCGGCCGGCTTCCAGAAA
>JAZGGT010000400.1:0-9666 GCA_036480555.1 Bacteroidales bacterium
GGTGGCCAGGAAAGAATACAGCAGGGTAAAGCTCCAGGGAGGCCGGACTGTCAAATACCTGGAATCGTATAAACCGGAAGGATTGAAAGAAGGCTATTATTTCATGGTTTATGAGATCAGGTAACTAAATTAGCAATAAGTAACTGCATTATTAATGAATTGATTCGATGCGTGACAATTGTCTTATTGTATATTACCTGCTTTTAAAATGGAAAAAATACTGTTATCTCTGATTGTAATAGCATTTATTATTCCCTTTTCAATTGCTCAAAGAATTGAAAAATCGGACTACGAGACCTTAGCATTTGGTGAAGGGGGCCAGATAAAAATGCTGTACGACCGGAGGCAGCGGCCACAATCGGTCTTTTTGAACGGCATGGTTTACATCGTGTTTAACGCCGGCGGTGATCCGGGTGATTCGGGCAGATCCCCGACCATGCCCATGATCGTAAAATACAATCCCATTACCAGGGAGTTCTCGGATATTGTAACGCTGGGACCGGCGAATAGCGACCATCATCACGGACCCGTTATCTGGGCCGATACCAGGGATTACCTGCATGTGCTCTACGGATGCCATTCCTCACCGGGCACCCATCTTGTCTCCAGGAAACCTGCAAGTATCGGAAGCAGCCTGGATGATTGGGAAGTGGGACCCCAAATTGTCCCCAGTATTTCCTACCCGACCTTTTACCGGGTCACCGGGAACAAAGAACTTGTCTATTACCGGACCAAAGGTCATATTTCATCATGGACATACAAGATCTCTGATGACAGGGGAAAGACCTGGGTGGGCCCCGAAAACGATGTAACGGACCTTGACAGCAAAGGCAGGTTTGAATGGTCCTCCTACCAGTGCAAGCTTCCCAGCAAGGACGGGCGCTACTTACACGTCGTTTTCACAGCCTACGATGATAACCGGGACAGGGATTCTGCGCGGTACTACAATCCACGCTACAAGAAAAATGTAAGCAACGAATGGAAGTATAATCTCTATTATGTGAAGGTCGACATTGAAACCGAAAAGGTAATGAATTTCGAGGGAGAAGAAATGGACTGCTCCATCGACCTGGACCAGGCGAATGTCCGATGCAGGATATGGGATACCGAAGGCCGGGGTGCAGGTGTGCCACCGGATATTGTACTCGATGAAAATAGTGATCCTGCCTTTCTCCATGTTCTTTCGGAAGAGACGACGGAGCAGCATAACTATTATTTTGTCCACCGGGTTGGTGGGGAATGGAAAAAAACCGTTATTGCTCCCTCAAACCACCAGTGGAACAGCTGCCATGTCAACCTGGACAGGGAAGGGATATACCATGCCTACCTGGTTACCGGGGATACCTACATCGATACCAAGTGGGTAGAAGGGAAAGCCAAAGGGAGTAATTTTGAGAAAGGGAATGTAAATTATCTTAAGACAGGGGGTTATATGGACAAGCACGGAGGAGGAAGGATACAGGAATGGATCTCAGCGGATAAGGGCAGCACATGGCAATTGAAAAGAGACCTCACGCCGGATTCAACCCTGTATCCGGACTGGAGGTTCAATAATGTTCAGCCGGTCACCAATGCATACGGTAGGGTTGTGGAGGGTATGCTGATGTTTTATGGATGGAAGGATCCTGAGGTTCCCGCAGCCAAAGCATTTTTATTCCATGAAGGAACTTCGGAGCGTTAGCTGGACCAGGTGTTTGACAGTATCGATGTGCTGAGAGTATGCAAATGAGGGCTTGTTTATAACGTAGAAGATATTTAAATCCATAAAGATATGAGTATACTTTCCAAAAGTGCAGTGGTAGTGCTTATAACGGCATTTTTATGTGTTCAATGCACCACCAAAGAGGTTAAACCGCCCAATGTATTGTTAATTCTGGTTGACGATCTGGGATTCTCAGATTTGGGATGTTATGGAGGGGAGATAGAAACTCCTCATCTGGACAAATTGGCCTCCGGTGGTTTACGTTTTACTCAATTTAATAATTGTGCCCGTTGCTGGCCTACACGGGCTGCCCTTTTAACCGGTTATTATCCGCAGCAGATAGGCCGTGATAACGCCCCCGGAATTGAGGGAGGGGGCAGGGGCATACGTCCCGATTGGGCAGGATTGGTACCCCGCTATTTAAAAGATGCCGGTTATAGGTCATACCATTCAGGGAAATGGCATATTGACGGGATGCCTGTGGAGAATTGTTTTGATCGCTCCTATTATCTCGGTGATCAAGGTCGTTTCTTCAGTCCAAAAAAACATTATTTGGACGATGAAAAACTAACTCCGGTTGAAAGGGGTACAGGATTCTATGCCACCGTTGAGATTGCCGAAAGGGCTATAGACCATCTAAGGGGGCATAAGGCAAAACATGCTGACAAGCCTTTCTTTTCATATGTAGCTTTTACTGCACCACATTTCCCTCTGCATGCTTTGCCGGAAGATATTGATGCCGTGGGAGACCGTTATGCAGCGGGATGGGAAAAGCTTCGAAATAAGCGATGGGTACGAATAAAGGAGTTGGGTATTGTAAAAGGGGAGTTGTCGAAGGTTGAACCTCAGATTGGACCCCCATATCACTTTCCTGATGCTTTGGAAATACTTGGTGATGGTGAAGTAAACCGTCCGGTTCCATGGGACGGGCTCACTGAGCAGCAGAAGAAATTTCAGCAGGATAAAATGACTATTCATGCTGCGATGATTGAGCGCGTGGACAAGGAGATTGGTCGTATTATTGATCAGCTTAAGGCAATGGATGCACTCGATAATACCCTTATTGTATTTCTTTCCGATAACGGTGCAAGTGCTGAGATAATGGTCAGGGATGATGGACATGATCCAAAAGCAGCACCCGGATCAGCCTCTACGTATCTGTGTCTTGGACCGGGCTGGTCGAATATGTGTAATACCCCTTTCAGAAGGCATAAAACATGGGTACATGAAGGAGGTAGCTGCACACCTTTAATTGCTCACTGGCCTGATGGGATTGAAGCACGTGGAGAGTTACGCCATACTCACGGACATGTTATAGATATTGTTCCGACAATACTTGACCTTGCCGGCATTTCATCCGACAGCCTGAGACAGGTATCACTGCCGGGGCAATCGCTGAGGCCCCTGTTTGAAAAGGAAGCAGATTGGCAACATAACAATTGGTGGTACCATGAGGGGAATAGAGCTGTACGTGTCGGGAACTGGAAATTAGTTGCTGAAAAAGATGAACTGTGGGAACTTTTTAATCTTGAAGAAGACCGCACAGAATCCAATAATCTGGCAGATAGTTATCCTGATAAAGTTTTGGAATTGGAAAAACAGTGGAATATTATGCTGGATGAAATTCGTGAAGTTGCCCCACGAAAAAGCACAGAAAAAAAGGATATATCGGTTACAACTGAAAATTTGGAATAATTAACTTATTAGAAAATGAAAAAGTATTTTATTTTAACTCTACTTACAGCTCTATTTGGAACATGTAATCAAACTCAAAAACAAAACACAGAAAAACCAAATGTCATAATAGTATTTATAGACGATGAAGGTTACGGTGATGTTGGCTGCTATGGAGCGACAGGATTTGATACACCAAACCTTGACCAAATGGCAAGCAAAGGAATGAGATTTACAAATTTCTACTCTGCTCAGCCTGTATGTAGTGCTTCACGTGCAGGCTTGCTTACAGGATGTTACCCTAATAGAATAGGGTTTTCGGGAGCATTGTTTCCTCATCATAAAATTGGTATAAACCCAAAAGAAGTTACAATGGCCGAAATGTTTAAAGAACAAGGCTATGCAACTGCCTGTTTTGGCAAATGGCATTTGGGTTGGCAAAAAGAGTTTCTTCCATTGCAGCATGGCTTCGATGAATATGTCGGACTACCCTACTCAAACGATATGTGGCCAAATAGCAATGTTACAGGTGAAAGATTGCCGGAAGGCAAAGGACGCGGAAATTATCCGGAACTACCTCTAATTGTAGGAAATGAAATTGCAGAAAGAATTACAAGTCTAAAAGGACAGGATAAACTAACAACTCTCTATACTGAAAAAGCTGTTGATTTTATAGACCGAAATGCAAGAAATCCATTCTTTTTATATGTTCCGCACACTATGGGACACATTCCACTTGGAGTTTCCGATAAATTCAGAGGAAAAAGCGAGCAAGGACTTTATGGTGATGTTATGATGGAAATTGATTGGTCCGTTGGCGAGATAATGAATACATTAGAGAAAAACAATATTGCAGATAATACAATTGTAGTCTTCACAACTGACAATGGACCTTGGCTAAATTTTGGGAATCATGCCGGCTCAGCAGGCGGACTTCGCGAGGGAAAAACTACAAGCTGGGAAGGTGGACAAAGAGTACCATTTATTATTCATTGGCCAAAGAAAATTCCGGCTGGAACTGTTTGTAATAAACTGGCTTGTGCAATTGACCTTTTACCAACATTTGCAGCAATCACAAATGGCGAATTGCCTAAAAATAAAATTGATGGACTTGATATTAGCTCACTTTTAAAAGGCGATTTCAAATCAGAACCTCGCGAAACTATTCTGTACTATCATGGTAAAAACAATTTAAACGCTGTTCGAAAGGGAAATTGGAAACTTGTACTGCCACACACTTATAGATCGTACAATACAAAACCCGGTAACGATGGATACGGAGGCAATAGAATAAAAATGGTAATTGAAAAACCTGAACTTTATAATATGATGCGGGATCCAGGGGAACAATATAATGTAATTGAATATTATCCTGATAAAGTCAAGGAAATAATGGCAATTGTAGAAAAAGCCCGCAAAGAATTAGGCGACTTAAATGTTGGAATAGAAAAAGGAAGCGAAAACAGAGAGATTTTTAAATTGAAAAATTAAAGATAAACTGGTCACAAATTGTGACCTGATATCATCCTCTACCCGGTAACCTTCCATTGATAAGGAGTGATAAGGGTCTGATTATGCGTGAGTCCTATATTTATCTCACGCTTCCGAGATTTACCAATGTGTTTAATCTGGTGATCTGGTTAATTTTCTGATCCGGATCCAATTCCAGGGTGGCATTGCTCAGATCGGTACCCTCTGGTACTTTCAATGTTGCGTCATGCCATCGGGGCATCAGGTCCAGGGGAGGCTCCAGGGTAGGGACCACCGCAGTGGCGATGCGCTTTCCGCTGGCATCTTTCAGTTCGAGAAGGGATTCCGGACTGCCGATGGCTCCCTGGCTGTATACCCGGACGGTTACCTTGTTTCCTTCTATGCTGACTCCGGTGGCGCAGATGGCGAGGTCAGGCCGTTCCGCATAGCCGGTTTGAGCCGGTTCTTCCAGTTCCAGATTGATGATAGTATATTTTTCGGGAGCAAAGTTCAGACCCAGTTCACTTCCCCGCTCCAGGTATACGGTATGCCCGGAAGCATCTTTATCAATCTGCTGATCCTCATTTCCGTCTATCCCCTGGCGGATGATCCATTTCCCGGGTTCAATATCCCATAAAGACATGCCAGCCTTGACCGTTTCCTCCTCCATGTTATATACCAGCATTTCAATTTTCTTTGCATCAGCGCTGGTTACGAATACCCCCAGGCTTTCATAGCTGGCCGGTTCCCTGATATTCCAGCTGACATGGTGCTGGTGGTAGATATTCCGGATTCTTGATAAGGCTATCCCGCCCATCCGGTCCGTTTGGAGATCATTGTGGTTGGCAGAGATCCTGTCGATCCATATACTCCCTTCCGTATTGATGTATTCATGGGCGGCCAGATCCTTGATCTTTTCCGTATAGCGCTCTACCACATCCCCCCTGTCAAATGCCTGTTCCCCTGCAAGCCAGTCCCCTATTGGATCCCTGTACTTCTGTTCACGGGTGATCTCATAAGCAGCCAGAAGTACCTGCCAGTTCGTGATCAGTCCCGGTTTACCTCTTACGTCACCAGTGTTGAAGTGGATTTCTGTAAAAAACTCACCTTCTTTGTCCCGGTGAGCCAGCAAGCCATCGGCAATCTCGATGATCATCTTTTGGAGGAGGGGATTGCCATTGTACCTGGCTATCATAAATGGGGTATGCAGCACATTGTGGGAATAATGCCCGGACCATTGCCAGGGATCTTCAACGGACATACTTGTACCCCCGTAATGCCTTGAGCGGAAATGTCGGTGTCCGTCGGGAGCAATCTCAGTGGCATCCTCCAGTACCCTTTTGGCAATCTCCATTCCCCTGGACATGTACAGAGGATTCCCGTAATCGATCAGCATCATCTGCCCGACGGCTTCAATACCTTCCTCGTAGACATGCAGAAGGTCCGCTGTAATGGTGGACAGGCCGTTGGTAAAAAGCGGCAGGCTCCTCTGGCGGAGGCTGGCATCGTAGGGATCGCGGTCCTGGTCATAGTAGCTCTCCATTAAAAGCTTCAGGGATGGCCTGATTTTCTCAGGTTTTATGCCCATCAGTGCGGCCCCGACAAATAAATTACTGAAGTCATCATCATCGGAAAGCCCGCCCCCGAATTCACCGTTGCTGATCTGGCGGTTGTCAATATACCAGCTAATGAGTTTCTCCAGTCGTTTCAGGTATAGCGACTGGAGATATGCCCATTCCGGGACCCCTTCCGGTGCCCGGGGTATTTCAACATCCGGCCGGTCCTTGATGTTGCGGGATTTGGCATACTTGTATGCCTGTCCCAGCCAGTGTTCAGGATTGGCTTTCATCAGGTCTGTATGGTCTGCAACAAAGCGGTTGTAGAGATTAAGCCTGGGGGTAGAAGGATGTTCTTCCACCATAAAACCATACAGGTCGCGAACCTGTGTAAAACGGTCCAGTTCGTGTTCTGCCCTGGCCTGGTATTTTGGTTTGTAAACCAGTCGGATCTGTGATCCTTTCATCGTTTCGGCACTGAGCCCCTGGCCGGCCCCTGCCAGGGTGATATAAAAGGCCAGTCCCTCAGACAGGATGCGGTCACGGGTATCAATCCACAGGGTATATGCTGTGTTTGGTTTTACTGAAAAACTGACGTCGGCCAGATCCCGCATAGGCCAGAGAGGATCCTTTACCCGGATGTTCATGGGATAAAGTCCACCATGCGTGGGCGTAACCGGCAGGGCCGGGATCTCTATTTCCACGCCGTCAAGTCCATGTTCCGGGTGGTTTTCATACGGGATGGCCAGATGGATAAAAGGAAGGGAATCTCCGTTTGATGGAACCACGGTGGAAACCGGTCCCGGTCCGGTTTCATCTACCATTGTTGTGCCGGTCATTATGGTTCGCTCACCTGCTGGATAACGTCCGGCAATAAATGCGGTAAGCCTTTCCAGGGATCCATCCTGAAGTTTTCCGTGGACAGGCTGAAGGGTGAATGTTTCACTGAATGAACCCTCCGGAGCACTTCCTTCACTTACATTGTACACCCCGAGTTCACCGATGGGTTCCTCGATGAGTGCATTGTCAAAGCTAATCGTCCCGACCTGGGCCGCTGTTTGCAGCCGGTGGTAAGATTTCACCTGTTCTCTGGTACGAACGCCGAAGGTAAAGTCGTAGGCATGCACTGCCTCAAGGGTCAGCTGTCCCCATGCCTTACCCCATACCTCCACATGATTCCATGGTTCTTCCGGCAACAGGAACTTGATGGTTTGCCCCGACATGGAATAGCAGTCCCAGTCAGGATATACAAAATAGTCGTATCGCCCGGGCAGGCGCGACATGTTATAAACCCCTGGCCAGGTGGTTTCCCGTATACCATCATTGGCCTTCCACATCCAGCGTTTGACATCGTAGGCTTCATGTATACCCACTTTTTTGATGGCCGTGTTTCCGGAAAGCAGTTCTGGGGGTGGATCATTGGGCAGGTTCCAGCCGTGGCGGTCCCACCACGCATCCCGCCATCGGCGTACATTCAGATCAGGCATGATGGGAGGGATCTTCTCAGGGATTCTGCCCTTTGACAAGTCTGCAATATTCCCGTCTGAGAGCATTCGGTCATAAATACGCAATTCATCCATATCCCCGCCGCGCATGAAATTATACATGCTCTGTACCTGGTAAGGGCTGATGATCCGGGAATGGGGACCAAACTGATCGATTCCCGTATCATATACTTTCCCAACCACAGATGTACTTTCCACCAGATTCCCGTCAACGTACAGCCTTACACCTTCCGTCTCATCCCATGAGAAGGCGATATGGGTCCATTTCCCCGGATCAGGAAAGGTCTCCATATAATGTGAAACCCGGGTACGTGCCAACCCTACATCGGTCACGAAAGCATCGAAGCCGGATCCATTATAATCAATTCGTAGCCAGGCCATATCCCAGCTGGTATGATCAGCAAACGCCACACGAAAAACAGGGAATGGTGTTGGCCCTACGGGATAACGTGAACGCCAGTAAAATGCAAGGGTGCCACGCTGGGCATAAATGTTCCCAGGGGCCCAGTAGGACATCAGCTGATCATTGTCTGCCTCAAAGGCTGCTCCAATGGCACCGTCCTTAATGATTTGTAATCCTCTCAGGTAATTGGGTTTATCCTGGCCCCCGGCCGCAAAATCGGCGGTAAATCCCTGGTCCCCTGACAGATAAAACAGCAGTCCGGGTTCACCGGAAACAGAAGGATTCTCAGCCTGGCCTGCCAGAAACCCAGCCTTCGGTTCAGGTGATAACTGTCCCAATGCAATAAAAGGACATAACAGTGCTAGCATTGTAATATAGAGGGGCCTCATTGCTTTAATTCTTTAGTGGTTATATGACAATCAATTTATTCTTTGTAATTTTCATCTTGATGGAGATTAAAAATAAACAATATATTCAACAGAATCATCTATTCATTTTACGGGCATGAAAAATTGTATAATCCTTGTTAGTTTGCTGATCCTGGCCTTATCAGGATGCAATTCTGGTCAAACCTCTGAAGCGGGTTCCGGGCAGAAACCAAACATCCTGCTCATTTGTGTCGATGATCTTCGTCCAGAGTTAAATTGCTACGGCGCAGGGCATATTGTCTCGCCACATATCGATGCACTGGCAGATGAAGCCGTTCTTTTTACCAGGGCCTACACCCAGCAGGCAGTATGTGCACCGTCCAGGAACACCCTGATGACGGGACTAAGGCCGGACGGTCTCGGTATCTATGACCTGCGTACTTTTTTTCGCAGCAAGGCACCTGACCTGGTTACCCTGTCACAGTACTTCATGCAGAATGGGTATCATTCGGAAGGAATGGGAAAGATCTACCATACCGGTCATGGCAATAAGAATGATTCATTATCCTGGAGCATACCGCACTGGAATCCTCACCGGCTGATCAACCGGAGAAAACCCATCCAATCAGGAGATACTACCCATTTGCACACAAGTTTTCCCAAAATAGGAGGGAAAAATATACCCTGGTTTGACTCCGGGTTACCTGAAGAGTTGCATAATGATGCCATGGTGACCACCCATGCCATAGAGCGGATGGATGCCCTGAAGGGAGAACCGTTTTTCCTGGCAGTGGGAATGATCAAACCACACCTGCCTTTTGTTGCACCATCAAAGTATTGGGACCTGTACGATGCATCTAAGATCACTGTTCCACCTGCGGATAAGCCTGATGAATACCCTTCTTATGCATTTACCAACTGGGGAGAACTCAGGAAGTACCACGGGATACCTGCAGAGGGATTGCTTAATAACGAGAATGCAAAAAAC
>JAZGGT010000401.1:0-2115 GCA_036480555.1 Bacteroidales bacterium
TTGTATTTGAAGGATGTGAGTCCCTCGATATAACCCTTATTATCTGCAATGGCCCTCTTGGGATCAAATCCCGGGTAAATATAGACCTCCTCGATCCTGTATTTCCTGTGTGGGACTACCAGGTAATAACCCTCCCCTGATGGCAGGATGAATTTTTTAATCCCTATCGTCAGATCCACCTGCTGGTTGTTCAATGAACTGTCAGCCTCATAGTAGATGTATTCCCTGTTGAAATTATAATACCCCCTGTTTCTCAGGTAAGTTTCTATCCTGGTCCGCTCCGCCTGCATGGCATCCACATCGAAAGGGTCTCCCGGCTTCAACAATGAATTAACAGAATCAGGGGCCAGTAATGATCTTAAAGTGGTATCTTCATAATGATAATTAATGGATCTTAAAATGTAGGGGATCCCGGCGGCAATCTCATAGCTGACCTGTGCCTTTTTCTTTTTCAACCTGACACTGTCTGATACTTCGGCATGATGATACCCTTTATTCCGAATATAGAGTCCCAGTTGCTTGTTGTTCCTTTCTGTTTCATAAGCATCGTAAAGGACAGGTGCTTCACCGATCTTCCTGAGCCATCTGTTCCAGCCATTGTCCTTCTTCCCGGAAAGGTTATACAGTCCCAGGTAAAATTTTGTACCCAGGATTTGCCGGTTGGGTTTTGGCTTGATGTATGAATCCAGCTCTTTTTTATCGACCTGTTCGTTATCCACCTTTACCCTGTAGCTTTTCAGCAGGTGGGCTTCATCTGAAACATATTTGGTCGATTTACAGGAATCAAGCAGGAAAATGGTCAATCCAATCAGGCAATAGCATAAGGCAGTTTTCCTATGATAATAAGTTGCGGGCAATAGCAGTCTAAATTATTCCTATCTTAGGGCAAATATACTTAACTTCAAGCAGAACAATGCTCCTACTCAGCAATAGCAAAAAGAAACTGATCCGCAGCCTGGCCATGAAAAAAATCAGGCAGGCTGAAAAGCTATTCCTGGCAGAAGGGGAAAAATTGGTGCGGGACCTGATCATCCATCAGATGAGCAGGACCGAAGCCCTGTACAGAATAGAATCTGTCATTGCCACAGATGAGTGGATAGATGCAAACGGGGATAAACCCGGACAGGATTACGATATCTTCCGGACTACGCAGGCTGAACTGCAGGAGATCTCCCAGCAGCAAACGCCCGACCAGGTAATGGCCATCGTTCACCAGCACATCCCGGAGCTTGAGATCAGCCAGGTAAAAACATGGCTGTCAATCGGACTGGAATACCTTCAGGATCCCGGGAACCTGGGGACCATCATCAGGCTGGCAGACTGGTTCGGGATCCGGAACATCCTCTGCTCTGAGAATTGTGTGGACCTCTACAACCCGAAAACGATACAGTCAACCATGGGATCCTTCCTGAGGGTCAATGTCTATTACGTAGACCTGCCATCAAATATCAGCAGCCTGAAGGAAGAAAAAAACTATATGGTTTACGGGACCGGCCAGAACGGGAACAATCTTTTCCACACGCCCCTCTTCCTGCCAGGGATCATCCTCTTCGGGAATGAGGCCAATGGCCTCTCCCCTGACATCATGGACATGGCAGACCGCATCCTGACCATACCCTACCATGACCGCACATCCCATCCCGATTCACTGAATGTTGCCACAGCTGCAGCAATCCTCTGCGCAGAGTTCAGGAAAGCACATCCCAAATAAAAGCTTATTCGAAATAAAAACAGAGCATCACCACGTAGGAGTTCAGCTTGTTGATGGATTTGGCATACTTGGAGTTCCCTCCACCGGCGGGATCATGTACGAGGACATCCCTGAATCCGACAGATACTTTCAGTTCCGGTGAAAATTTAAAATACTGGAGGAAAAAATCGATGCCAAACCCGAATTCTGCGTAAAAATCCATAGGTGTCAGCCTGACATAAGGACCGTCAGAATCATAATCCTTACGGGCTGCCATATCATACCGCATGTTCAGTCCACCGATCAGATAAGGCCGGTAGTTATTCACCCGCCTGGATTTGTATTTGAGTAGCAATGGAAAGTCCAGAAAATTCGATTCAACAGTCTGTTTGCTTATCAGGAATGAGGCCGTATCTCCGGAATCC
>JAZGGT010000402.1:0-2955 GCA_036480555.1 Bacteroidales bacterium
CTGGGAATGTCCTAATCAATGCCAGCCATTGTCACGGAGTGGTCTGTTCCGATGTTGATCGACGGACTTTCCAGGCTGTGAAGGAAGCTTCCCTGAATATGGTTCCCGTGAATGTCGGTGCTGGTATTGGATATGAAGATCGCATCATGGAAAACCGCCGGCTGAAACTGAAGAACGGCAAGGAGGCTGATGTTCGTCATGCATACTCGCTTGTACCCGACGAAGAAGTCGCCGGGGTTGGTCCGGTTGACCCCGAAATAGGCATTTTTCGATTAGACAGGAAAGATGGCCGGACTCTGGCTGTGGTTTACAACTTCGCCATCCATCCAATTCAGGGAGTTCCCGGTGGCGGCAACACTGCGGATATCACCGGGTTTGCGTCACAGGTGATTGAAGACAATTTGAGCGAGGGCACAATCGCTCTGTTCCTGCAGGGTTGTGCCGGAGACATTAATCCGGTATGGTATAAAGATGTAAATCATCCCCGTGATGCAGAGCCATTAGGGAACATGCTGGGCCTTAGCACGCTGCGGGCATTAAGAGAAATAGACAGCAAAAGAGATGACCGATTTAAGGTCATAAACGAAGTCATGGAGTTGCCAAGAGCCGATATTGCACAACGCATCCTCTCCCTGGAAACCGAACAGGAAAGGCTGATTCAGTCCCTGAGTGGAACGAGCCTCAACCTCAAAACGTTTATTCCTTTAGTTGTTAAATATAACATCTCAAGCGAATATCCATCCTACTATTCACATGGATATATGCACGACAAAGTGAGGGGACGGGATGACCTGGAAAAACTGGATTCCGAGAACCGGAGGAACATGAGTCAATACATCCACAACATCCATATCATGGAACAACTCACAAGGAATCAAACGAACCTGGCTCTTCTGCAAAAGCATCAGGCAGGCAGTATAGCCGCCGGAAAGGGGACAATTGACGTTGAATTGTTGGGGCTCCGGATCGGGGAGTTTGTACTGCTTACCTTTCCGGGAGAATTGAGCGTACAGATCGGGTTGAACATAAAGAAGATGTCTCCCCATGAGTTTACGTTTGTGGCCGGTTACACCAATGGCTATATCTACTACGCGCCAACTGCCGAACAGCTTCGCAATGTGGGCGGGGCTCAGGAAGACAGTGATTGTCTTCTGGCACCGGAATGGCAGAAACTATATGAAGAAAAAATGGATGCGCTGCTGAGGAAACTGTAGGAGCATATTAAAATAACTTCCCCCAGAACCTGAATAAAAGAGCAGAGGAAATAATTGAAACAAATAGCAGAATATAAAACATTGTTAATTCACCATAAATCAAATATCCTATTGAAAAAAGAAGACTAAAAATGGCTATACTACCTAAACTCATGCAAAGTAAACCTAAAGGCACATCCCAATCGGAGTAAACAGTATTTTCTCTTAAAATTCGCAAGTCTGGGGATTTATTTGCCAGAGGTCAGGTTTAACTACAAGTTACAGGAATTAATTTTTGAGGAAATTAGTAATACTGCCAGGATGATCAGTGAAAAAATTGGAATGCTACCTACAAAATAAGTGCTAATTTTTGTTCCATATTCTTTATACCTTTAAGTTATGAAAAAGTATATGTTATTTATCACGTGCTTCTTGTTGTTTGTATTATTTACTACACCGGGTATTGCTAAAGAATACAAAAGCAAGGAACTGGTTATTCATGAACTCGAACTGGGTTATCCCTGCCCGGCGATTCCCTTTTATCATTTTATAGCTGAGCTGGAATTACCTCACGCTTCAATCATCGAAGCAGAAGCTGCCGTCAACGGGAAAACACTTCGCTTTACTGATTTACACCGTACCGATGAGATTACTGATATGGACAGGCCGGTAATTAGTCACCGTCCTCCATCGGGATATGGTTTATCCCAGGACGGAACATTATACCACCATCCACATCTTGTCGGGTGGGTGAAATGGGAACCGGGCATGGAATATGAAATACTTATTAAGGTCCGGATGAAGGAGAACACTCATGGATCAGAAGATGATGTATACCTGACGGCAAAGAGAAAGTTAAAAGCACCTGAGGGTGTACCCACATTTGATAAGGCATGGAAAAATTTTAAAGCCATTGTACTTTCTGAAACAGCTGGAATAGACCGCAAGGCGGAACCAGTGGAGGTATTGCTGCCCTTTTACCCCGATGAAGCACAACAATTGACCAGGGATATCCGTGTAGTATCTGTTGATCCCCAAACCCATGAACTGTCAGAAGTGCCCAGCCAGGTTTATGATATACAAAAGTATCTGGAAGAGGATGATATGGGACCGGACGAGCATGGTAATCCTACCCGTGAAATCCCCTTATGGATGCCAACAGTTACTGCTCGAGTAGCTTTTCTTGCAGATGTGCCAGCCAAAACCAGCCAGGTATATCTTATATATTACAACAATGAACATGCACTGGCCAAAATGTATAAAACCGATTTAAGGGTGCAGGGTGAAGCCCCGGGCTTGCGTGTTGAAAATGATCTTTACTCAATTGTATTACATCCAAATTCCGGTCACCTGGATCAGATTACCCTTAAAAATAGGCCTGATGTGCCTTTGTTTCACAGGATGGAGACGAACGGGGCCATACACTGGAACCCCGGAGTCTATACTCCTCCTCGTCCCTGGACACATACCGCTGACTGGAAACCTCCGAAAAATGTGGACTTTATGGCGGGACCTGTGATCTCGACTGCTGAAATGTGGGATCATCTGAGGGAACTACCGGAAGTTGATGCATCGGTCCGGTATGAGTTTTATCCAGGCTTACCCTACTTCATCAGTTCCACCACCATGAGAATCAATGAACGGGTTGATGTTATTGCACTTCGCAATGGCGAGATAGTACTCAAGCGGGAGCTGATAACACATGCAGCCTGGTATGATGTCATAAGGGACAGCGTCATTGTCTATGATGTAACCAAAATGC
>JAZGGT010000403.1:0-3178 GCA_036480555.1 Bacteroidales bacterium
ATGATTTCTCCCCGGCTTCCTCAAAATCTATATTCAACAGGTTTCTTAATTTCAGCCTGTTGTCCATCCGGTAAGGGGGCAGGAAATGGATCTTTCTTCCACGGGATACAGCCTCCTGAATGGTTTCCTGTAGTTTTGAAAGTGGTTTCTGATTATGGACGCCAACTCTCTCACATAGAACGGAAAGTTTCGGCAGGGTTCCCATCCATACGATCATATCAATGGTAAGGTCGTCTCCGAAAACAGTGACCTCTCCGCTATCAGCATCAATCACCCCGGCAAACGTTGGCTGGTCAAGTCCAAAATAGTAGAGAAAGGTACTGTCCTGGCGAAAATGATAGGTATTGTCAAAGTAGTTCATGGGGCTCTCTTCGTTCCCCAACAGGAGGATCAGTCCGGATGTAACGGTTTCTGCCAGCACCTTCCTTCTTTCAATGTAGATTTCCTTTTTGAACATATCGATTTGAATTTTAATTTTTATCTTCATGCATGTTCAACCCCAAACAGATCCGGCATGAAAAATAGATCTATTCTTACTCTTTTTTTCGTTTTTGGCATAGCATCCTGCCCGATTATTTCGGCTCAGAACAGCTATCCATCCGAATTGACCCTCCAAGATATCTATAAAAACAGGATTTTCAATCAAAAAGGCATCAACTCCCTTCGATGGATGAAGGATAATAATGGCTATTCCACTCTGGAAGATAATAAAAGTATAAGGGGAAAGGACATTGTAAGGTATCATGCAAAATCGGGTACCAGGGATGTATTGCTTTCGGCGGACATGCTTGTTCCGCCAGGGAAATCTGACCCTTTGTCTATACAGGATTATACCTGGTCTGAGAATAATCAGAAACTCCTGCTATTCACTAATACCAGGCGGGTCTGGCGTTACCATACCCGGGGGGATTATTGGGTATTGGACCTCCCAACAGGCAAGCTGCAGCAATTGGGCCGCAAGATGGATCCGGCGAGACTGATGTTTGCCAAATTTTCTCCGGACGCCAGCAGGGTCGGATATGTTTTCAGCAACAATATTTATGTTGAAGTGCTTGAAACGGGACAGATCACACAGCTGACATTCGATGGTGGTGATGTTTTTATCAATGGCACATTCGACTGGGTATATGAAGAAGAATTTGATTGCCGGGACGGATTCAGGTGGAGCCCGGATGGCAAAAACATTGCCTACTGGCATTCCGATACCAGGGGAACCGGGACGTTCTACATGATCAATAACATTGACTCTGTCTATTCTGTTCCCATTCCCCTGCCCTATCCTAAAGCAGGCACTACCAATCCGGCTGTCAAAATAGGTGTTGTCCCTTCAGCAGGGGGTGAGAGCCGCTGGTTCGAGATTCCCGGGGACATGCGCAATAATTACCTGCCGAGAATGGATTTCATCCCGAATTCGAACGAGGTAATGATTCAGCAGATAAACCGCCTGCAGAATACAAACACCGTCTGGATAGCGGATGTAAATAGAATGGAAATAAAAACGATTTATAACGATCAGGATGAGGCGTTCCTTGACATCCACGATAATATCATGTGGCTGGATAATGCACAATATTTTACCTGGACCAGCGAAAAAGATGGCTGGAGGCACCTTTATAAGATTTCCAGGGATGGAAAAGAAGAGCAACTGATCACTCAGGGTGAATTTGACGTGGTTGAGATTACCTGTATAGACCCCAGAGGAGGTTATGTTTATTATATCGCATCCCCGGATAACCCGACTGAAAGAAACCTGTACCGCAGCAAACTCAATGGGAAAGGAAAGGCAGAAAGGGTCAGCCCGGAAAATCTGAATGGCCAGCATGCCTACCAGATGTCGGCCGATGCCCGCTGGGCCATACATATATTCCAGAATGTCAGCACACCTAACCGCTACAGTCTTGTTTCACTTCCTGCCCATAAGCAGGTTAGATTACTGGAGGAAAATGCAGGGGCCAGGTCCTGGTATGAATCCCTCAAACTCCGTCCGAAAGAATTCTTCAGGGTTGATATTGGCGTAACTGAATTGGACGGATGGATGATCAGGCCTCCTGGTTTTAACCCTGACAAGAAATATCCGGTCATTATATATATTTATGGTGAACCCTGGGGAGCAACCGTACAAAACAACTGGGGCAGAGGCGACCTCTGGCACCAGTACCTGGCACAGCAGGGATATATAGTTATGAGCCTGGATCCTCGTGGCACAAAAACACCCAGGGGCAGGGAATGGAGGAAGATCATCTACGGTAAGATCGGGATCGTGGCCACCCATGACCATGCTGCAGGCATGAAAGAGGTACTGAAAAGATACTCCTACATGGATCCGGAAAGAATAGGCATCTGGGGCTGGAGTGGCGGTGGACAAATGACACTGAACTGTATGTTCCGTTATCCGGAAATTTATAAGGCCGGCATCGCTGTGGCCTTTGTCAGTGACCAGCGTCTGTACAATACCATTTACCAGGAAAGGTATATGGGACTTCCATCTGAAAATGAATATGGATTCAGGGATGGTTCACCCATTACCCATGCGCACAAACTGCAAGGGAATCTGCTGATCATGCATGGTACGGCCGATGACAATGTCCATTACCAAAGTTTTGAGATGCTGGTGAATGAATTGGTGAGGCATAATAAGATGTTCGAGATGATGTCCTATCCCATGCGATCCCATGGTATGCGTGAGCGGGAAAACACTACCTTCCATTTAAGGCAGGTCATGAAACATTTCTGGCTGGAACATCTCCCGGCCGGACCCAGATAGGTTATAAGCCATTCATGCATTCAGGATTAAGCCGTCAACCATCAGGAAGGTTCAGCCTATTGTATTCCTGGCAATTCTCCGGTTGAATCCAACAAAGATCGCAGTAACCAGGAACCATTGTACCAGGCAGGTCATCACGCTTAAGGGGTTCATGGGATTATACCACTCCCCAGGGGCAAATACTGTGGCAGACAGGAACAGCCACCAGAACAGGAGAAGGAAGGCTGCAAAGGGTATGAACAACCTTATGGTAATGTTCCAGTAAGCACCTACCGACCAGTCATTCTCCGTGACATTAATTTCCTTCATCAGTTTCCTGACACCTTCTTTTATGATGGCAAATGCAATAAAAGCGCCGGATAACATCAGGGCGACACTCCACACGAAATCCTGGTTGCTAAGGATATTCAGGTT
>JAZGGT010000404.1:0-5544 GCA_036480555.1 Bacteroidales bacterium
CTGAATGATGATCCGGAAGTTTTCTCAGAAATGATCGATTGGATATCGAAAGAACTCGGTGTATACACAGTGCTTCACCTTTCAAGATATTTCCCGCATCATGAGCTTACCATAGAACCTACACCACTTGAAACACTCAGGAATCTTTTTACCCTTGCAAGCAAAAAGCTCCCTTATGTCTACCTCGGAAATGTGGCCTCCTATAAGGGTCAGCAAACCAGGTGTGCAGAATGCGGGGAATTGCTTATTGACCGGGCCGGGTATCACACTGAAGTAAGAAGCATCACGCCGGATACGAAATGCAGGAAATGTGGTTCTCCTGTTCAAAATCTAATATTATGAGAGTAAGAACACCAAAAGTTGCCGGGGCATTTTATCCTGGAACTGAAAATGAGATTAATAGCCTGGTCAGACGAATTATTGATGCAGAAACTGATAAGATTGATTATTCATATGCCCGGAAGGATATCATAGGCTGCGTAGTACCCCATGCAGGTTATATTTATTCCGGTTATGAGGCCATGCATTTTTTCGAGATCATCAAAAGATCATCCGTAAAGTATGATACATTCATCATCATCAATCCGAATCATACAGGATATGGCGAACATATTGAGGTTGATTCCAATGATGCCTGGGACACGCCCCTTGGAAATGTTCCTGTCGATACTGATTTTGCCCGGCAGCTTGACCTTCCCAGGTCCGACCGGGCCCAGATGCAGGAGCATTCCGCCGAGGTGATGCTGCCATTGCTCCAGGAATCCCTTCCCGAAGGTTTCCGTATCGTCCCCATAAGCATGCTTCGCCAGAATCCCATCACCGCTGTGGAGGTAGCAGAAAAGATCAGGGATGCGAACAAAGTGCTGAAGAGAAAATTAATGATCATTGCCTCTTCGGATTTCACTCATTTTGAAAGTCCGGTTGATGGTGAAATGAAGGATGACCTGGTCCTTGAACAGATCGAAAAGCAGGATTCAGAAAAGCTGTATGACACGGTCATCCAGAACCGGATATCAGTTTGCGGGTATGGCCCCATCATGACCCTGATCGAATATAGTAAGCTGGTTGCAGATAAACCATCCTCAACCATTCTTGCCAGGGGGCATTCTGGCAAGACAAGGCCTTCTGCCTCCGTGGTTGATTACATTACCATATTGTTTTACCATGATTGAATACAGATGACAAAGAAAGAATACTATCTACATGCCCTGGTAGACGAAGGGGACTGGACCGCGTACCTGCTGGGAAATTCCGGGCTTCCGGGCCCCAGGGCAAACCTGGAATTAATGCAGGCCTATGTAGAATTGGGATCTGAAAAAGATTTCATACCGCTCTTAGACTATACACCTGAAGTTGCACCGGAGAATACCCCTGAGGAATTCCTCGCTTTTTGTGGTACTGCTGGACTGGGAGAGATTATCGCCAACGGGTTGAGAGAGTACCTGCCGGACCTGCGTAAACAAGCCTCGGATCCTCGCTGGAGGATCCGTGAAGCAGCAGCCATGGCCCTGCAATTTATAGGGAAACATGATTTTTACCTTCTCTCTTTCATATGCAATGAGTGGGTCTGTGGTAATTTCCTTGAGCAAAGGGCACTGGCTGCAGGCATATGTGAACCTGAACTGCTCTCAGACCCCAGGCATGCCGAACTGGCTTTACAATTGCTGGATCAGATCACACAGCTTCTTTCCGGAGTCGAAAATCGGAAATTTGATGAATTCAGGGTACTCCGGAAGGGTCTGGGATACTGTTGGTCTGTTGCTGTCGCGGCCAACCCTGAATTCGGGAAGCCGGCCTTTGAGAAACTGATTGAACTCAATGATAAAGATGTCAATTGGATTATCAGGGAAAACCTGAAAAAAAACCGCCTGGTCAAAATGGATGCAGCATGGGTCCACGCCCTTTCAGCCAGGTTAAAATAAATACATACAGCATAATTCAATGAAACTTAATTTTAAAAGCAATTTACTTTTACTGTCCAGCCTGGTCACTCTGATCCTGGCAATGTTGCTCTCACCAGGTATGCTGTCCGGTCATCACAGATCCAGGCAGCATCCTGATGAGGCTGCGAGTCATGCTGCTTATCCTTTACCGCAAAAGGGCTGCCTGGCCGGTGGCTGCCACTGGGAAATTGAGCCCATAAGGGAGCATCACTCAGGGATGGCACAGGAAATATATTCACTCGGGAAAGAAAAGGGTGACCCCAATGGTTGTATAATCTGCCATTTTGGTGATCCTGAAGCACTGACCTCAGAAAAAGCCCATAAAGGTATTGTCCGGTATCCCGCCTCCATGTGGGTCAATGACCAGACCTGTGGAGAGTGCCATAGTGAATATATCTACACCATGAACCGCAATCTCATGCAAACAGAGGCCGGGAAGATCCAGGGGGCTGTTTGGGGCTGGGGAGCCAGGACAGGATACAGGAGCATATACGGTAACTATGGATTGGGTGATCCGGATGGGAAGACTCCCCTGTTTGGCAATGAGGCTTACAAGGCCTATATGGAAAAGCTGGTGTCAACCCATCCATATGCATTCCCGGACTCATTGATAGAACTGCCGGAAGTTGACCTGGCAACCCTCCATGAACATCCTGAACAGGCTGTCTTCACCTATATCCGTTCCGATTGCCAGCGCTGTCATGTGGGTGTTCGTGGTGCGCAGCGCCGGGGTGATTATCACGGTTTGGGATGCGCTGCCTGCCATATCCCATATTCGGATGAAGGTTTTTACGAGGGACTGGACCCGAGTATCCCGCCCGATGCAAAAGGGAAGATGCTTGTACATTCCATCCAGTCTTCACGCAAGGCAAAAGTCACGGTCAACGGGGTTACCTGGTCCGGCATCCCGGGAGAAATGTGTTCCAGCTGCCACAACAGGGGAAAGAGGATTGGTGTCTCCTACCTGGGCATGATAGAATCTGCATATGATACCCCCTGGGATGAGCAGGGTAATGGACAACCCCGCCTCCATGGAAGAAATTACCAGTACATCAAGGAAGACTTCCACCACAGCAGGGAGAGCAGGGAGGGGAATCCTGAAGGTGGACTCCTCTGCCAGGATTGTCACCAGACAACCGATGTCCATGGAAATGGTAACATTGGCGGGACAACCCTCGGCGAGGTGGAGATTGAGTGCTCTGATTGCCATGGCACCCCTTTTGCCTATCCCTGGGAATTACCCCTCGGTTTCATGGATGAATTTGGCATTGAACCCGGCAGACAGGTACGTGGAGTAACTGCAACCCTGCTCGATGTACAGGAGAGATTCTCAACGGTTTATGAACCGGAGGACGGATACCTGCTTACAGCCAGGGGCAATCCCATGGGCAACGTAGTACGCAGGGAAGATAAAGTGTTAGTCCATTCTGCCGGCGGAGCTGATTTCTGGGTGCCTGTACTGAAAAACCTTGCTGCTGAGAACCGGTGGAAGCATCCTGAAAAAGCCATAATGGCAATGATCGGAGTAAAGCGTCATATGGAAAAACTGGAATGCTACAGCTGCCATTCAGGATGGGCAGCACAGTGTTACGGATGCCATGTTAAAGTGGATTATTCAAAGCAATACCGGTCGGTGGACTGGGTCAAGTCAGGAAAGTTACATGAGGCAAACGGAGAGACAGCAGAAACCCGCAGGGACAGGTTACCGGCCTACCAGCCAGGAAAGATTACTGAAGGACGGACCTATATCCGCTGGGAAACCCCGGTCCTTGGGATCAACGGTGAAGGTCGTGTGTCACCAATAATCCCAGGCTGCCAGCAAATTACTACGGTCATTGACCAGGATGGGGAGCCCCTGTTTACCAATAAAATATGGAGTACGCCTGGCGGGATGGAGGGCAGCGGTCCGGATGGACAAAAAAGCATCGATATGACTCCTGCACAACCACACACGGTGACCGCTGAAGCACGTGAATGCGTCTCCTGCCATGCCGATCCCAAAGCCCTGGGATATGGCATTGCTGACAACAGGTTCATGCAGGGGTATAACATGGACAGGTATATGGACCTTCAAACAACCACCAAACAATTGATAAGCCGCAAGTCAGTTCCGCAATTCCCATCCATCCCCGGACTGGACATGGATCTTTCCCGGGTTGTCAGTCGCGATGGGAAGCAGATGCAAACGGTGGGGCACCACTGGGAGCTTTCCGGACCCCTGACACAGGAGCAAAGGGAGAAAATGGAACGCATCGGTGTCTGCATATCATGCCACCAGGATATACCGGACGGATCATTGCCCGTCAGGGCCATGGTCGCAGCCGGGAATATGTTTGACCTGACCCCGGTTTCAGATAAAGAACATTCCACCCTGCTCAACAAGGATATCCGTTTTGCAGCCCTGTCCCGCCTGGCCGGTCCTATTGCCCTGGCGGCCCTGCTGGCGTTAATATTTATTATATTCAGACAGAATAAACGGATCCGCAGCCTGAACCGCCAATGATAAAACCGTTCCTTGTAACCCTAAGCCTGGTCCTCCTGCTATCTGGATGTGACACTTGCAATAAAAATGATTGCGTTAGCCCGGCGGATCCCTTCAAATTCAGTATTATAGACAGGAATAATAAAGAAGATCTTGTTTTTCCCGAGAACCCGCTCTATCATCTGGATAGTATCCGTTTGTTTTACTACCAGGATGAGGAAGAGATCGATCTTCCCCTTCAAGCAATAACGAAGGAGTTTCATTATACTGTACTCAGCAACCAGACCCTGCCTTATATCAGTGCCATAGGGATCGTCAAGGACTTTTACCTGCAATTCAACTATCATGATATCGATACTATGTTGATAGATGTGAGGCAGATCGATTTTGAATGCTGTACGGTCTTCCAGTATGCCCAGTCCTATATCAATGGCAAAATATTGAAGAGAAGTCAGGAGGATTATACCGTTTTCCTGATAGAAAAATAATCCCCGGTCACGCAAAAATTTAGCCAATATAGACCTGTCAGATCTTCTTGAATTTGACAGGTTTTTTTATCTTTAGAGAAACTATACAGCCTTATGACAAAAAGAAAAATCAGAATGGGAATGGTGGGCGGGGGCCCTGGTTCCTTCATCGGCAAATTCCATGTAAAAGCAGCTCAACTCGATGGACAGATTGAGCTGGTCTGTGGAGCATTTGACATCGATCCGGCCAATTCCAAAATACAGGGGAAGGAGTATTACCTCGACCCCTCACGTGTTTATGACAACTTCCAGGAAATGATAACCAGGGAAAAGGAACTTCCGGAAGGTGAACGGATGGATTTTCTTTCCATCACCACACCCAATTATGTTCATTACGAACCTGCACGGCTTGCGATGGAAAATGGCTTTCATGTAGTCAGTGACAAACCCCTTACAAACGATACAGGGGATGCCAGGAAACTGGTTAAAATGGTAGAAGAAACCGGGTTGATCTTCGCAGTAACCCACGCATATACCGGATATCCCATGGTGAAGGAAGCCAGGCATATCGTACAGTCCGGCAAGCTCGGTAAGATCAGGAAGGTGGTATCGGAATATCCACAGGGATGGCTTTCTGAACCCATAGAAGGTA
>JAZGGT010000405.1:0-11324 GCA_036480555.1 Bacteroidales bacterium
TTGGTGAGTAAGCCGGAGACGGAAAATTCAGCCCCTCCAAATATCCGTCTGTCGGCTCAACTCTCAATTCTGTTTTTGATTTTATAAAACTACGATAAGGGTGTTGGTAAATCTAACAGGTATGTAACCCGGATTGACAGATATGTAACACATATGTAAACGAATGAGTGTGGATGTAGAAAAAGCGCAGTTAAGGGGACTGCGCTTTCTCGGGAGCTGGTAGTGGAACTAAATCTAACCTAACCTAATATTTTGCTGCTGAGTTTATTATTTCCCAGCTATTTTGATTGTTGAGCCTCTGTACTGGTGTTATTACTTCCTTGCCTGTAAGCTGGCGGTACATTCCCATGTACGGATACTGACCATCCAGTATTCTACGGGGAAATCCTGTTCGTCTTCAACAAGCAGGCATCTCTGCTCAAAGTTGACCATCCAGGGCTCGAAGCTGATATCTGATTCATGGGTCCCGGCCATATAGTCCTGGTTGAAGGATAACATCCAGGGTTCAACCTTAAGCTCAGGCTCCTCATTTACAACCAGGTATCCGTTTTCAAAATCCATCATCCAATCCTGAAGCTGGATAGCAGGTTCGTCTTCCTCTTCCAGGGCAATGACCATCTGGCTGTTAAAGTTATTAGCCATTCCGGCGATCTGGGCATTAAGGGCTACCCAGTTGAAGAAACACAGTACCACGACACTGCATATATACAAAGAAAGTCTGCCTAGCCTGGGGAAATTTCCGGTGGTTTGTTTTGCAGTTTTCATTTTTTGGTTCTCCTATTTTAAATTTATTGTCTTCAGTTTTTAATTGCTTAAACTTTCTGATACAAATATATGACACCGGACCACCCGAAATCTAACAGTACTGTAACCAAGAATACCAGATATGTAACCCGGGAAATATTGTTATCCCAAACATGTAACATCCAGTAATACATATGTATCATATTACCAGCTAGACATGAATATATATTGCAGATAATCAGCATTTTATGCCATTTCGTAACAAATAACATAGCTATTTCGCCAGAAGTGCACTATTTTTGCTCAAGCCATGGGTATTTCCCGACGGAAATTTATTCTTAGAACAAGCGCTCTTGCAGCAGGAAGTTGCCTGGTCCCATTCTGCAACAGAGGACATGTCCGTATGGGTTTTGTCGGACCTGAGGAGCATTTCAGGTATTATAAGCCCATGTTTCAGAAATTGAATGATACACATGTGGAGATAAGCCCCCTAGATGAGGCTCTCACAAGTAACCTTCATGCCATTTTCGTTGATTCATATCCAACGATCAAGGCAAGTCATATTATACTGCTGCTGGAAGCGAACAAAGACATTATCACACCTTATCCCCTGGCATCCAGTCCTGATGAATACAGCAGGATCCAGGAGTATCTGGACCACTTCGACCGGAGACTCGGAATGCTGAATCCATTGCATTTTTATCCGGCAGTGAGGACATTAAAAGACTGGCTGACCGAAAAAACCCATGATCTTTACGAAATCCGGGTAAGCTGCCATCCGCGGCAAGTGGTCAAGGGCTATCATGTGAATGGTTATGCCGGGGCAGTGCAACCCCTGCAACGGATGATATCCTTTATTACCGGCAAATTCCCGCTTTCCCTCTTCATTGAAAAAGAAGAAACAAATGATATCCGGCGCTGGATCCTCGATTATGAGTCCTTCCAGGCCACTATCCAGGTTGATCCTAGACAAACAGGATGGATCCTTGAAATTGACGGTCCACAGCTGAATGCCCTCGCCGACCATACCGGTCTGCTCAGACTGAATGATGAGGTTGAACCCAGGCTTTCACCGTCACCTTCTGTATGGACCAGGTCCATAATCAAAAACCTTGAGGATTTTATTCAGGCTGTCCGGTTAAGAACCGAACCAGAGGTCAACTCCCTTGAAGGTTTGTCAGCCATCATCCTTATGCAGGCAGCGGTGAAATCATTGCATAATGGAACAAGGGTAAATCTCTGAAAGACTTACCATGGGATAACTTCTCTGTCAGCGTAAAATTTTCCGTTCTCGATCTTATCTGCTGTGGCCAGCCATACTGCCGTATCTGCTCCTTCTTCGATGGACTTATTCGCATCGGGACCGCCCATGTCTGTGCGTACCCAGCCCGGACATATGGTATTTACCCTTATTCCATCATCTTCGAGCTCCTTTGCCATAACAATCGTCAGTGCATTCAGTGCTGCCTTGGAGATCCGGTAGGCTGCATGTCCACCCTCCATCCCTGATAATTGTCCCATCCTGCTGGAGACATTGATCACCCGGGCATCCTTACTGTCCTTAAAAAAAGGTAACATTGTCCTGGTCAACATAAGCGGACCGTACAAATTGGTTGCCATTGTTTTATGCAGGAAATCCAGCCTTCCACAGGTATCCTCCACATACTCAGCCACATCACTGATACTCTGTTCGTCGGCAACATCAAGCTGATGAAACCAGGCTGATTTTCATTTCTCCCTGAGTTTATTAATCAGGGGACGCCCTTCATGCATGTTACGGGCTGTAAAAACCACGTTCCATCCAAGTTCCAGAAGTTGTTTGCCTGTTTCCAGGCCAATTCCCCGATTAGCTCCGGAAATTAAAGCAATTTTATCCATGTCGTTATTTGGTTTTCATGACTTTGATAACCTTCTTATCAGTTGGGGTCCGCAATGTAATATAATACATCCCGGTACGTACAAGGCTGCCCGATTCATCCATGCCATCCCACTTAATCCTATGTAAACCAGCCTGCTGATCATTCTTGATAAGGGACTTGATTTTCTGGCCAAGGATATTATTGATCTGTATCTCAACCCGCCCGTCTTGTTGAAGCTGGTATTCTAATGTTATATTTTCCCTGAATGGATTGGGGTATGCCTTTGCCTCCCCCAGTGATCCAATAGGCTGGGCGCTCAATTCCGTGAACAGGATAAGTAAAAAAACAATACCAAATAAAGTTTTAATAGAATGTACACGTCTACTCATACTCAACCCTCCCATTTTATGTTTACGAAAATATGAAATTCTGCTTATATGTAAAAATATGCATGCAAAATTAATGCCTAGTTTCATATATTTATAAAAAAAACAAATGAAGGCATTAACATTCCACGGAAAATTGGATATCCGTTATGAGAAGGTACCGGATCCGGAAATCAAGGAACCTGCTGACGTCATTGTAAAAGTGAGCCAAACGGCCGTATGCGGATCTGATCTGCATATCTACCATGAACGGGAATCCGGACTCGACACAGGAACGGTTATGGGTCATGAGTTTATCGGGGAGGTGGTGGAAATGGGCAAGGATGTCAGGATCCTGAAAAAGGGTGAAATGGTGGCAAGTCCTTTTACCACTAATTGCGGAAAATGCTATTTCTGTGACATAGGCCTTACAGCCCGCTGTATCAACGGGCAATTGTATGGCTGGGTGGAAAGTGGAATGGGACTGCAAGGTACACAGGCGGAATACGTCAGGGTTCCCCATGCTGATGCCACGCTGGTAAGCATTCCGGAAGATCTCCCACCCCATCATGTCCTGCTGAGCGGAGATATACTTTCGACGGGGTACTTCTGTGCTGATATGGCCGAGATCAATCCGGGCGGATTATATGTTGTGATTGGTTGCGGACCAGTTGGCATTATGACTATCATGAGTGCCTTTGAACAGGGTGCAATTCATATTATTGCCATAGATAGTGTCCCTGCCCGATTGGAAATAGCCAACAGGCTGGGAGCCATTGCAGTACCATTGCATGAAAATCCCGTTTTGAATGTCATGGAAAAAACACATGGCACAGGAGCAGAAGCGGTGATGGAAGCGGTGGGTAGTCCTGTTGCACAAGACCTCGCCATCAAGCTCGTCCGGCCCGGAGGCATCATTTCATCGGTAGGTGTACATACTTCTGACCTATTCACATTTACCCCTGCGGATGCCTATAACATGAATCTTACCTACAGGACCGGACGATGTTCTGCGCGTTATTATATGGATATTCTTTTGCCGAAACTGGAGGACTGGCCTTTTGACCTGGATATGATCATCAGTCATGAACTCCCACTGTCAGAGGGTCCCAGGGCCTATGAAATGTTTGACAGGAAGGAAGAAAACAGTATGAAGATCCTGCTGAACCCGGGTCTGTCGGAATGATACATGCTAACAAATCCTGGGTAATTGCTCTCCGGTCAGCATATCAATGATCCTGCTGGTACCAATACTGGTGATCATCCTTACCATTGAAGGGTGCTCGGCTGTGAGTTTCCCGATCACACACGCTTCCGAGCCCTGGGGATGCTGCCTCATCTTCCCGAGTACTGTATCGGCATCTTTTTCAGGAAGTATGACCAATAATTTCCCTTCATTGGCAATATACAGGGGATCGAGACCAAGCACTTCGCAGGCCCCCCTGACAGCTGGTGAGACCGGGATCAGTGTTTCTTGAAGGACCATGCCCACACGGGCTGACTGGCTGATCTCGTTCAATGTCGTTGCCACACCTCCACGGGTGGGGTCCCGGAGAACCGATATATTCGTACTGGCATCCAGTATGGTATCCACCAGGCCGTTCAGGGCTGCCGAATCGCTTTCGATGGATGTCTCGAACTCCAGTCCGGCCCTGGCCGACATAATAGCCACCCCATGATCCCCAATTGTCCCGCTGAGAATGACCACATCTCCCGGCTGACAGTTTCGGGGATCGATATTCACGCCTTCCCTGACCCGTCCTATACCGGAGGTGTTGATGAATATTTTATCCCCGCTTCCCCTGTCCACCACTTTTGTATCACCGGTAACAATACTAACACCTGCCTTGACCGCAGCCTCTTTCATGCTCAGTACGATCTTCCAGAGATCTTCCATGGGCACTCCTTCCTCCAGGATCATGCCCACCGACATGTACTCAGGTTTTGCACCACAACATGCCAGATCATTTACGGTCCCGTTCACGGCCAGGTCTCCTATATTCCCTCCCGGAAAAAAAATGGGCTGTATCACAAAACTGTCCGTCGTAAAGGCAAGCCTTCCAGCCTCCCCGGCAATTACTGCTCCATCATGTCCTGCATTCAGCAGGTCATTATTAAAAGCAGGCTGGAACATTTTTTCTATCAGCTGGTGAGATAATACGCCACCGCTTCCGTGAGCCATGGTGATCACAGGGTATTCGCTGATGGGAATGGGACAACTTGGCTGGAAATCCATTGTATATTCAAATTCAGGCAATTTCTGTTTTCTTAAACCTGTAATAGGCTGCACATGCACCCTCTGAACTAACCATAGGGGCCCCAAGTGGATGCTCAGGTTTGCATTCCTTAGCGAAGGCGGGACAATCACCAGGTTTTTTCAATCCCTGAAGAACTTCACCGGCAATGCATTTTTCGGACTCCTGCTGGACAATATGGCCAACATCAAAGATCTTTTCGGCATTGTAAGCTTCATATCGGGGAGTCAGGCGGAAACCGCTATCCGGGATACTGCCTATCCCCCTCCATTTCATATCAGTATGCTCGAAGACTTCTTTCAACAGTTTTTTAGCCTGCCGGTTACCCTCCCTGGTAACCACCCTGCCATAGGCATTCTCCACTTCTGTAGATCCCTTTTCCAGCTGCAGGATAACCCGGTAGATACCCTGCAGGATATCCACAGGTTCGAACCCGGTCACAACAATAGGCAGCCTGTATTTTGAGGCAATGGGCAGGTACTGCTCGTATCCCATCACAGTGCATACATGTCCCGCTGCCAGGAATCCCTGGATCTTATTATGTGGATTGGCAAGTATGGCTTCCATGGCCGGTGGTACAAGCACATGGGAACTCAGTATGGAGAAATTAGTGATCCCTTTTCTACTAGCTTCCTTCACCGCCATGGCATTGGCCGGTGCCGTAGTCTCGAATCCAATAGCGAAAAAAACCACCTGTTTTTCCGGATTCTCCAGGGCAATTTTAAGGGCATCTAAGGGAGAATACAATATCCTGATATCACCCCCTTCTGCCTTTACGCCCAGCAGGTCCTTCTCTGATCCCGGTACCCGCAGCATATCCCCGAATGAACAGAAGATCACATCTTTCCGCTGTGCAATCCTGATGGCCTTGTCAATGATTTCCAGGGGGGTGACACAAACCGGGCAACCCGGACCATGAACCAGATGGATCTGATCAGGGAGGAATTCCCCCAGGCTGTATTTCATAATGGAATGGGTCTGCCCGCCACAGATCTCCATGATGGTCCAGTCCCCCGTCGTAACTTCATGGATCTTTCTGGAAAGGTTCTTTACCAGCGCAATATCCCTGTATTCATCAACGTATTTCATGATCCTGCCTTCTGTGTCACCAGCCGTCCTGTCCCATTTCAGCATCCAGTTCTCCCAATTCCTTCAGCAACCCAAGAGTCTCCATGGCATCCTCCTCATCTATAATATTCAAGGCCATGCCGACATGGGCAAGCACATAATCCCCTTCTTTTACCTCCGGCAGCCATTGCACACAAACATCCTTTATGATGCCTGAAAAATCCACCTTTGCCATTTGCATCTCAGGATCAGCACGATCGATGGATACAACTTTGCCTGGAACTGCTAAACACATATTTTTAGATTTTGTGCAAAATAACAAAAAAAAACCCAAAGCTGATTTTGCCGTAAAAGCCTGTATAAACAGAGAAACACTTATGCAACTTATAAAAATGAACTACCAAATAACCCGTGCCATATTCCTGGCTGCAGTGATCTTGCTCTTTTCCTGTAAAAAAGACGATGAAGGCCCCCAGCTTGTCGCACAAACTGGTCCGGATGCAATGGCCGGCATCGGTGATACCGTACGGCTTGATCTGAGTGCTTCAACGGGTAGCGATTATCAAATCCTATGGCATCTTAAGAACCAGCCGGGTAAAGATACAATCGTCCATGCAGAGACCGATTCTGCCTATTTCATACCCTTAAGCAATGGAATATACCAGGTACAGCTGACACTGACAAAAGGGGATTTATCGGACAAGGATTACCAGAATATAGATGTATCCGGTGCCGTGCTTCTGCCTGATGTAATCACAGAGGATACCCGTCTACAGAAAATTGCGCTCGATTTCAATGCAGATTACAGGGTTCCCGGGGAATTACAGGTACTCGCCAAATTAAGCATTGATCCAAATGTCATCATAGAATTCGCCAATGGTGCATCCCTGGTGGTTAAGAACGGGGGGAATATATTTGCAGATAATACCACTTTCAAAGCCATTGATTCAAGCTGGAAGGGAATTAATGTAGGAACCACCGCTAATACTTTTGCCAATTGTGTGATCGAAGATGCCGGAAATGCTTCCTTTACCGGCAACGAGAACGAAAAGGCAGCCATCATGACAACTGGGAATGCCACCCTTGCATTTTCCGGGAATACCCTTAGGAACAGTGGAGGATACGGGATCATTGTCAAGGACAATTCAGATTTTTTCTTTGACAATCCAAACCAGGTCTACCCCTACACCAATAATCGTTTTGAAAACAATGCATCTGGTCCGATGCTCATCCCAGTTTACGTACTGAGTGATCTTGACGGACAAAACTTTGATGAGGAAACACCGGGCACTTATATAGAATTATATGAATCCGCCTACTCGGCCCTGGAGACAAAAAATCCCCTGTTCAGTGATATGGGGATAGCTTACCGGGTAAAAGGAATACTGACATTCAACAAGGACCTGGGTATTACCAGGGGAGTGGAAATGTATTTCGACCAGGAAGGGGGGATCAGGGTCGACGGTGTATTGACGGTATCCGGACATGACACCGCAATGGTGTATATGAATGGTATGAATCCAATCCCCGGCGCATGGAAAGGGATCCATGTGATGAAAGGGCATGCCGGCTTTACCTATGTAAATATCCTGAATGCAGGGGGCAGTACACTTCCGGGCCAGGATGAAACAGCCGCACTAATCGTTGAACAGACCCTGAGTATGGACCACTGCACGGTTTCAGGGAGCGGGGGCATTGGTATTCATTTGCCCGGTGAGGCTCATATCCAGTTTTTCGATAACTTTAAGGACAATATCATTGAAAACAATTTAACTGCCGCAGTACGGATCAGAATGGATGATGTAAACAAAGTAGTAAACGGCAATACCATTCGTTCAGTTTCCGAAACGGTTGCGGCCGTTGAGGTTCACATGGGACTGGATGATCCGCTCGGGACATGGATAAACCTTGATGCCGAAATTGACTACAAGATCATTGAACCTCTAAAAATAAAGGCTACCAAGGATCTGGTCATAGAAGCGGGATCCACCATACAGCTGCTTGCCGGCAGGTATATCGAGGTGTCGGGCGGACTTCATCTGAACGGGCAGTCGGGTACACCTGTTACCTTTGAAGGAACGGAATCTAAAAAGGGTCATTGGGACGGTATCTTTCTGAACGGTACACAGGAGATACTGATAACCCATGTGGTTATCCGAGACGGAGGTGGTGCATTAGAAGACAAAGGAAATGTGATTGTAGAATCGACTGCGGCCAATGTGACCATTAGCAATTCTGAGATTGTCAACAGCAAAGGATATGGTGTACTGATCAAATCCGGAGCTTCGGATTTCGGGATCAATGATCCGGCCTCTAACAACACCCTTGAAGGAGACCTGGGTGGGTTTTACATGGAAAGCAAATAATTGCAATATGCCTGAATTAGCCGTGATATTTGATATGGACGGTGTCATTGTAGACTCCGAGCAGGTGTACCAGGAAATAGAGCGACAGATGTATGACGATCTGGGGATCCCTGTTTCACCGGAAGAGCACCGCTTGTTCATAGGTGCTGCCGAAAGGTCTATGTGGCAGTACATGAAGGATAAATATCAGATGGATGCAGAAACAGACTTCCTGGTAAAGGAAGAAAGAGCCAGGTTAATGTCCCAGCTGGACCTGCCGGGCTGCATCCCACTGATGCCCGGAATCCGGGAATTGCTCGAAGCCCTGGTCCACGATGGAATACCAGCTCTGGTGGCTTCCTCAAGTTCCAGGGAGATCATCGAGAAAGTACTCAGGGTTAATGATATTCGTCATTTTTTCAAAGATATTACAGGCGGGGATGATGTACTTCATTCTAAGCCCGCCCCCGATATATTCCTGAAAACTGCCTTAAAGGCGGGCACAGCCCCTGGCCGATGCCTGGTGATAGAGGATTCTGAAAACGGGATCAGGGCAGCTCGTGCAGCCGGCATGAAAGTGATTGCCTTGTTGAATCATTACAGCGGGGGACTGGATCTTTCTGAGGCCACCAGGATCATTCATGCCCTTCATGAGCTTGACAGCAATGTGATACGGCAGATGTTGATATAAATCAATAGCCTGCCTGAACAACCTGTCAGGATTTTTAATAATTTTATGCTTTTAATAACTAACCTGTATTAGTCAATTCATTATGAAATATTCCAAATGGCAATTTACGGCACTTCTCCTGTTAAGGGTTCTGATCGGCTGGCATTTTCTTTACGAGGGTATGGTTAAGTTGATCAACCCTGACTGGTCGTCAATCGGTTACCTGCTTGATTCCAAGTGGATCCTGTCAGGATTCTTTCATTCCCTGGCAGCAAGTCCAGGCGTTCTGAACGTTGTTGATTTTCTGAATATGTGGGGATTGATCCTTGTGGGACTCGGACTCATCCTGGGGGTATTTACACGGGTATCCGCTATTGGAGGAATGGTTTTGCTGGGTTTTTATTATCTGAGCCATCCCCCTTTCCTGAACCTCGAATATGTACTTCCATCTGAAGGCAGTTACCTCGTCGTAAATAAAACCCTGATAGAACTGATCAGTCTCTGGGTATTATGGCTGTTCCCCACAGGCAGGATCATGGGTATTGACAGGATTATTTTTGGCAGCAGGGAACAAAATAAATAAAACTATGGAAAACAATAAGCAAGGATTATTCGGCAGGATGGACCGCCGGAATATGCTGAAAGGACTGGCTACTGTACCCTTTCTTGGAGCATTTGCAATTGGATGGTGGAGAAAAAGAAAGAAAGAACATTATCTGCAGCACTCCCTTTTGAAGGAGCTTGGCATAGATGCTTCCGCTCCAGATATCCCTCCCTCCCCCTCCAGGGATAAAACCATCCGTCTGGGGATCATTGGTTACGGAGGCAGGGGCGCTCACCTGGTCAGGGGTGCCGGGTTTGCAAATCCTGAACAGATCCAGGCATGGAAAGAAGCAGCCATGGTTAATCCTGACGATAAAAGATATGAGGATTTCCTTGCACAGGAAGACCTGAACGTTGAGCTGAATGGCGTTTGCGATGTATATGATATACGTGCAGAAAGGGGACTGCTGGCTTCCGGTAATGTTGCCCGTGAAGGTACAGATGCCGGGGTTAAACCCAAGGCACGCAGATACAGGACCTACCAGGAACTTTTGCAGGCAGATGATATTGATGCCGTCATCATCGGCACACCCGACCACTGGCATGCGCAGATGACCATTGATGCTGCCAGGGCAGGCAAGCATGTCTATGTGGAAAAGGGCATGACACGTATCCTGGATGAAACCTATACCATGGTTGATGCCGTGAAGGAGAGCGGGATATGCTTTCAGCTCGGGCACCAGGGAAGGCAAACCGAAAGTTATCTGAAGGCCAGGGAAGTAGTCGAAAAAAACCTGCTGGGAAACATCAACCTCATTGAGGTCTGCACCAACCGGAATACCCCAAACGGAGCATGGCAATACAAGATCGATGAGGAGGCCGGTCCACATAACATTGACTGGGAACAATTTAGCGGCCCTTATTCTGACCATCCTTTCAGCCTGGAAAGATTTTTCCGATGGAGATGCTGGTGGGATTATGGAACCGGGCTCTCCGGTGACCTCTTTACACACGAGTATGATGCCATCAACCAGATCCTTGACCTTGGCATACCGCATTCTGCAGTCTCTTCAGGTGGAATCTATCATTTCAAGGATGGCCGTGAGGTACCCGATGTCTGGCAGGTTACCTGTGAATATCCCGAACGTGACCTTACCCTCCTGTACAGCGCCAGCCTGGCCAGCAGCCGCAACCGGGGCAAGGTTATAATGGGGCATGATGGTCACCTGGAACTTGGCAATTCCCTGACGGTATGGCCTGACAGGGACTCTACCCGGTATGCAGAAATGATCAAGAGCGGTGTCATTGATCCTGCAAAACCTCTGTTCAATTATATTCCGGGAAAGAAAAATGTTGATGCTGTATCATCTGCAACGGAGGCTTATTTCGCGGGACGGGGACTCCTGTACACTTACCGTGGAGGCCGCAGGGTGGATACGACCCACCTGCATGTCAAGGAATGGATAGATTGTATC
>JAZGGT010000406.1:0-12905 GCA_036480555.1 Bacteroidales bacterium
GCCACAGGTACTATTCTTGTAGGCCTGTTCGCATCGGAAGGGGGATTGTTCTATGGCGGAGGTGCTGCGTTACTTGGGTCACAATTACTTGGTGTACTTGCTGTAGCTGCATGGGCTGGCGGACTCGGTTTCCTCCTCTTCTTCATCCTGAAGAAAACCATTGGGATCAGGGTTTCAAGGACCATTGAAGAAGAAGGACTGGATATCTACGAACATGGTGAAAGCGCCTATAACATATAATTAAAAAGGATGCCCCGAAATCTTCATCATGTGCGTATAGAATATAGAAGTCAGAGATAGATAAAAAGAGCTGCCGCAATGGATTTGCAGCAGCCTTTTTATATGCATTACTATGATTTTTTACTGGGTTATTAAAGAAGGAGTCTATATTTTATGCTTGCATAAAATTCAACGACGATTTAATAACCCTGAAAAAATCTCTTACCACTTTCCGGTCTTGGCAGTGCTGGGCTTCGGCAGATCAGCCAGCGGTTCTGTATACTTCAGGATATCTTCCTCCGGCAGCGCATAGTCGGTTAATTCCCCGTTCAGGAATTTATCATATCCAACCATGTCCATCATTCCATGACCGCTGAGGTTGAAAAGGATGACTTTCTCTTTTCCTTCCTCCTTGGCTTTATTGGCTTCCTGGATGGTGGCTGCCACTGCATGGCTGGTTTCTGGTGCCACTACAATACCTTCAGTCTTGGCAAACAATATGGCTGACTCATAGCATTCAAGCTGGTGTATGGCCCTTGGATTCAACAATCCTTCCAGTGTTGCAGCACAAACCAGTGGTGACATTCCATGGTAGCGTAGCCCACCTGCATGAATGGGAGGAGGTATGAATTCATGGCCGAGAGAATACATTGGAAGCAGTGGTGTCATCTTGGCCACATCACCATGGTCATACAGGAAGGGAGCCCGCGTCAGGGTAGGGCAGGAAGCAGGTTCTACGGGAATGATATCAATATCTGCCCCGTTTATCTTATCTGCCACAAAGGGGAAGGAGATGCCGGCGAAATTACTTCCGCCTCCGGCACAACCGATCACTACATCCGGTGTCTTTTCACCAAATATCTCAAGCTGCTTCTTAACTTCCTGGCCAATGATGGTCTGGTGAAGCATGACATGGTTCAGTACAGAACCAAGACTGTAACGGGTTTCCCCGGATTCATCCGTAACGGCCGCTTCGATGGCCTCTGAAATGGCAATTCCCAGGCTGCCTGGAGTATCCGGAATCTTGTCCAGGATGGCCTGTCCAGCCCTGGTTTCTGTAGATGGACTCGCTACACAATCGGCACCATAGGCTCCCATCAGCATTTTCCGGAATGGCTTCTGGTCAAAACTTACCCGGACCATGAAAACCTTGCATTCGAGTCCGAGTATTGAACAGGCAAAAGCCAGCGCAGAACCCCACTGACCTGCACCTGTTTCTGTGGTCAGCCGCTTGATCCCGAACTCCTTGTTATACCAGGCCTGTGCTACAGCGGTATTGGGTTTATGACTTCCTGCAGGGGATACGCTTTCATTTTTGTAGTAGATCTTTGCGGGGGTCCCCAATGCTTTTTCCAATGCGAAGGCCCTGTGAAGCGGGGTCGGCCGCCAGCGATATAACAATTCCAGTATCCCTTCCGGGATATCTATCCACCTTTCCTGGCTTACCTCCTGCTCGATCAGGTTCATAGGGAATACAGGTGCCAGCATCTCGGGTCCTATAGGATTCCCGTCCGGTCCAAGTGGTGGCTGCAAAGGTGTTGGCAGATCTGCCGCCAGGTTATACCATTGTTTCGGCATCTCCTTCTCTGATAAAAAAACTTTGGTGCTTTTACTCATGACTTTTCAGTTTAATGGTTTGCGGATACAAAAAGGGCACGTTGTAACCAACATGCCCCATATTTTTTTGTTTTACATATTGCCTACAACACAGTCCGGAAGCTTTGCCAGCGCCACCGCCAAATCCATGTTGAAGTATTTGTAAAACAACTCATTTACTTACAATTTGGTTCCTAAAGTAGTAATTATATTATTAATTGCAATAGGTTCAGGGGGTATTTAAATAATCCAGTCAGTCAATTTCATTCCCTGTGGGGCAGAGGAATTCATGGATGTTCTCTGCAGCCTGCCGGCCTGAGTAAATGGCTGTTACCACAAGGCTGGCTCCGTTACGGGCATCACCGGCGGCGAAGACTTTGGGATGGCTGGTCATGAAGCGGCTGTCTGTCATAATATTTTTGCGGTTGCTGACTTTTAGTTCCAGTTTTTCGATGATCCCCTCCTGGACGGGATTCAAAAAGCCGAGGGACAATAAAACCAGTTCTGCTTCGATGGTTTCTTCCGTTCCCGGAATTTCCTTCATGGCCATCCTTCCGGAATCATCCCTGACCCATTCAACTTCTACCAGTTCGAGTCCGGTTACCCCCCTCATCTCGCCGAGGAATTTTCGTGTTGAAAGGCTCCAGCGCCGCTCGCAGCCCTCTTCATGCGAGGTTGTGGTTTTCAGCACCTTCCCCATATAAGGCCATTCGGGATTCTCTTTTCCGTCAACTTCCCGGGGTTTGGGGAGTATCTCTATCTGTGTAATGGATTTGGGCCCCTGTCTCACAGCTGTCCCGACACAATCTGATCCGGTATCACCTCCTCCCAGCACAACTACATTCTTGTCTTTGGCGTTGATCAGGTAATCATAGGGGATATCCTGGCCCTGGTTTATCTTGTTCTGCTGCCTGAGGAAGTCCATGGCGTAATGGATCCCTTCAAGTTCCCGTCCCTCCACGGGCAGGTCACGAGGATCTTCTGCACCTATCGCGATACAGACCGCATCATAATGTTCTACAAGTTCCTTGACATCAAGGTTGACACCTGCTTCCATACCTGCCTGAAAATCAATTCCTTCTTCTTTCAATAACTGAATGCGTCTGTCCACAACTTCTTTATTCAGTTTAAAGTCAGGGATCCCATAGCGTAGAAGTCCGCCGATTGCATCCTCTTTTTCATAAACCGTTACCTGGTGACCCTCCTTATTGAGCTGGTCAGCACATGCAAGTCCGGCCGGACCAGACCCGATCACAGCCACATTTTTCCCGGTTCTTTTTTTCGGTGGCCGGGGTATGATATGGCCCTCACGGAAGGCCATTTCTGCAATGGCAGCCTCATTCTCCCTGATGGTGACCGGTGACTTATCAATGGTCAGCACACAGGCTGCTTCACATGGAGCAGGACAGATCCTTCCGGTAAACTCCGGGAAATTATTGGTAGAGTGGAGCACATCGCTGGCCTTCTTCCAATCCCCCTTTTGCAATTCATCCTGAAACTCAGGAATGACATTTATTACCGGACATGCCCAGTGACAAAAAGGTATGCCACAATCCATGCAACGGGCAGCCTGTAACTTCCTGTCAGCCGAATTCAGGGTTTGTTCAACCTCCCCAAAATCATGCACACGGTCCTGCAAAGGCCTGTTCCCAGCCTCTTTTCTTGCTATATTCAAAAATCCCTTTGGGTCTGTCATCTAACTAATTTTCGTTTTTTATCACTAGAAATATCCGTTCCCCTGGTTCTCAACATCTGTTTCCACCGCCGCTATCTTTTTACGTAGTGCTTCCAGCTTCTCTTCCTCGAGTACACGCTTATACTCGTAAGGTATGATCTTGATAAATTGCGGAAGATACTTCTCCCAGTCATCCAGGATTTTCCTTGCCTTCTGGCTGCAGGTATATTTCAGGTGTTTTGTGATCATTTCCTGCAAATCGCGGATATCCTGCAGTTCCTCAACAAGTGAGATCTCGACCATACCCATGTTGCAATAATAATCAAAACTACCCTCCTCATCGAGTACATAGGCGATACCACCGCTCATGCCGGCTGCAAAATTTCGTCCTGTCTTGCCAAGGACAATGGTCCTGCCCCCGGTCATATATTCACAGCAATGATCCCCGGCCCCTTCCACAACTGCCAATACCCCTGAATTACGAACGCAGAATCTTTCCCCGGCAATACCGTTTACAAATACCTGTCCACTTGTGGCCCCGTACAAAACAGTATTTCCGATGATAACATTCTCTTCAGGCGCAAAGTTTGAACCTTCAGGAACGACAACGCTGATCTTTCCGCCTGATAATCCTTTCCCGAGATAATCATTTGCGTCGCCCTCCAATCTAAAGGTAACCCCGGGTGCAAGAAAAGCACCAAAACTTTGTCCGGCAGACCCTTTGAAGTCAACTTGGATGATATCTTCAGGAAGGCCTTTTAAACCGTGCAATTCAGATATCCTCCCGGATAACATGGCACCGACGGCGCGATCCGTATTCTTTATGCCCATCCTCAGTTTAACCTTCTTTTTCTGCTCCAGTGCAGGCAGGGATTTCTCTATCAGCTTAAGATCCAGTACTTTGCCTGGCAAATTTCGCTTGCGGTTAACAAACCTTCTTTCAAAGGACTCGGCCTCTTTCGGGACATGAATGAGTGGTTTTAAATCAATTTTGGAAGCCTTCCAGTGGTCTTTAGGCATCTTAATTTCCAAAAGGTCAGCCCGCCCGATCACATCGTCCATTTTTGTTAATCCTACTTCGGCAAGCAATTCCCTGACCTCCTGTGCCAGGAAGGTGAAATAGTTTACAAGGTAATCGGCCTTCCCCGTATATCGCTTCCTGAGTTCTTCATTCTGGGTGGCAATGCCTACCGGGCAGGTATTCAGATGACACTTCCTCATCATAATGCATCCCAGTGAGATCAAGGCACCGGTCGCGAATCCATATTCCTCGGCTCCCAGCATGGCAGTCTGGATGATATCCAGGCCGGTTTTCATCTGGCCGTCAGTTTGCAAGATCACGTTACGCCGCAGGTTATTCATGATCAGGGTTTGCTGGGTTTCAGACAGGCCAATCTCAAGAGGCAGGCCGGCATGTTTAATGGAACTTGATGGACTGGCACCTGTCCCCCCTTCTGATCCGCTGATGGTAATGATATCAGCACCGGCCTTTGCGACACCGGCAGCGATGGTCCCAACCCCTGAAGCAGAGACCAATTTAACGCTCACTTTGGCCCTTGGATTGACATTTTTCAGGTCAAAAATCAACTGGGCCAGGTCCTCGATAGAATAGATATCATGGTGAGGAGGTGGAGAGATCAATGTAATACCAGGCATGGCATACCGCGTCTTGGCAATGATCTTATCCACTTTGCGACCGGGCAGCTGTCCCCCTTCTCCCGGCTTGGCCCCCTGTGCGATCTTGATCTGGATCTCATCTGCATTGGTCAGATAATAATTGGTAACACCAAAGCGTCCGGATGCAATCTGCTTGATGGAACTACGTGCACTGCTGCCGTCTGAACGTGGTTTGAACCGTTCGGGGTCCTCTCCTCCTTCTCCGGTGTTGCTCCGTCCACCAATCCGGTTCATGGCCACAGCCAGGGCTTCATGGGCCTCCCTGGAAATGGATCCATAAGACATGGCTCCTGTTACAAAGCGCTTAAAAATGGCTTCAACCGGTTCGACTTCATCAATGTCAATCGGATTCTTTTTAAGACGAAAAAATCCCCTCAAAAAGGCGGGTTTTTGATTCTGCTCATTGACCAGGCTGGAGAATACCTTAAACCTGTCATAGTCATTCGTTTTTACTGCCCATTGCAAATGTGTGATAGTTTCAGGATTCCATGCATGATGCTCACCATTGATGCGATAATGATAATTGCCTGTGGATTGAATGTAAAGATCCTCACAGGATTTACTAAATGCTTCTCTATGTGGTATCAATGCTTCCAGGGCCAGATCCTCCATTCCTATCCCTCCTATCCTGCTGACGGTTCCCTCGAAGTATTTTTCAACCATATCATAACTGAGTCCCACCGTCTCAAATATCTGTGCAGACCGGTAAGAACGGAGTGTGGAAATCCCCATTTTGGAAAGGATCTTCAACAATCCTTTATTAATTGCCTTGACGTAATTTTCTTCCGCTCGCTGATAATCAACCTGGATTATTTTGTCCTTTACCAGTTTCTCAATAACGGCAAAAGCCATATATGGATTAATCACAGAGGCACCATAGCCGAAAAGCAGGGCAAAATGATGAACTTCCCTTGCTTCAGCGGTTTCAAGGATGATATCAATCTGCATCCTTTTGCGCTTGTTGATCAGGTAATGATGCACGGCAGAAACAGCCAGCAAGGAAGGGATGGGAGCCAGTTCAGGGGTGATCCCACGGTCTGAAAGGATAATATAGTTTTTGCCATCATCTACTGATTTCTCGGCAAGCTCGCATATATTTTTCACAGCCCGCTCAAGACCTTTTTTTCCCTGACTTTTCCGAAAATGAAGCGGAATGGATCTTGTACTGAAACCTTTGTATCTCAGGTTTTTAATGACCTGGAAATAGGTATTGTTCACAATGGGGGTATTCAGCTGTACCATCTTGCTATGTTCCGGTCCCTCGTGAAGCAGATTATCCTGAAAAGACCCTATGTAACCGGAGAGACTCATAACCATTTCTTCGCGGATAGGATCGATGGGGGGATTGGTCACCTGAGCGAATAACTGCCGGAAATAGTTGAATAATCGTTGGGGCTTATCGGAAAGCACGGCCAGGGGCGTATCATTCCCCATACTGCCGACAGGTTCCTTGCCTTTCTCTGCCATCCCTGAGATAATGAATTCAATATCTTCTTTAGAATACCCAAAGGCCTTCAGGTAACAGTTATGCAGATCCCCCATATTCGGTGAAATCTTTCTCCCCACCTCGATATCGTCCAGGCGGACCATGTTCCGTGCCAGCCATTCCCTGTAGGGATTATGAGTGGCCAGGGATTCTTTCAACTCCGGGTCATAATGTATCTTCCCTTCCTTGGTGTCAATAAGCAACATTTTTCCCGGCCTGAGCCTTCCTTTCTCGACGATCTCCTGGGGTGGAAAATATTTCACGCCAACCTCTGATCCCATTACGATAATATCGGTATTGGTGATGATATACCTGGAAGGTCTTAATCCGTTCCTGTCAAGGGTCCCGCCGATGTAACGGCCATCGGAAAAAATCAATGAGGCAGGCCCGTCCCATGGCTCAAGAAAGGTAGAATGATATTCATAAAAGGCCCGTAGCTCTTCTGATATGGGATTCTTTGTATTGAATGATTCAGGGACCAGGATAGATACTGCATGTGCCAGGGACTTCCCCGTCAGGTACATGAACTCGAGGATATTGTCCAGGCTGGCCGAATCAGACTTGTCGGGTTCTATCAAAGGAAAGATCTTTGTGAGATCCTCACCCAGATAATGTGATTCAAGCAGCGACTCACGAGCCTCCATCCAGTACCTGTTCCCCTTGATGGTGTTTATTTCTCCATTATGTGCCAGTAAACGGAAGGGTTGGGCCAGATCCCACGACGGGAAGGTATTGGTTGAAAACCTGGAATGCACCAGGGCAATGGCACTTGACATTCGCTTATCCCTGAGATCAAGGTAATACTCACCCAGTTGTTCCGAGGTCAACATACCTTTGTAAATGAGGATCCGTGTAGAAAGGCTGGGTATATAGAAATGATCCTTCTGGGGGATGTCTGACTTGAAGATGGCATTTTCCGTCCTCTTCCTTACCACATACAGCTTTCGTTCCAGGTCAAGCTGATCAAGATCAGCCCCGCAAAGCACCTGCTTCATCGCCGGTTCAACTGCCCTGGACAATTCCCCTATCACCTCGTGATTTCTTGGGACTTCCCTGTAATCAATGATGTTGACCCCTTCCTCAGCCATCATCTTTTCAAAAATATCCAGGCATTGCTGTGCCTGTCCGTCATCCTTCGGGAGAAACAATATTCCTGTGCCAAATTGTCCTTCCGGAGGAACACTGTACCCCTGGATCAGGTAAAAATCCCTGGGCACCTGTATCAGAATACCTGCACCATCCCCTGTCTTGCTGTCAGCTCCTTCAGCCCCACGGTGGGTCATATTCTCCAGGACCTCCAATCCCATATTAATGATCTCATGGGATTTCCGTCCACGGATATGGGTTACAAATCCAATCCCGCAATTATCATGTTCGAATTCCTGTCGGTACAATCCCTGTTGTCGGGGTCTGTTCTTCATTGTTATTCCTTCCATTGACTTCTGGGCAATGTTCCAAAAAAAAACCGCTCTCAGTATATCCCGAGAACGGCTTCCTCATATATCTTAATAATTTACAGGTATACCCTTCTCATTAGATACAAAACACTCTGTTTAAATGTTCTGTGAGTCCGGTAAGCTCTTTCCATATATAACACATAAACCTCATCGCCGACAAATATATTTAATATATATTATAAAGCAAAAGTTTGTGCCGCCGGCTAGCGGCTGCAAAACTCAGTACATGTAACAGGTATGGGTTATTTTAGTAAATTTATTGATTCAACATCTTAAAATCCAAACAGTATGAAAAATCACATCACAAGATTCTTGTTTGCTTTTGCATTACTCTGTATCATATCAGTGGCAGATGCACAGGTGGATGCGCGTATGCTCCGCTTCCCGGATGTCTCGGAGACACATATTACCTTTGTTTATGCAGGTGACATATGGGTGGTCGACAAGGACGGCGGAATGGCTCAAAGACTAAGTTCACCTCTTGGCGAGGAATCCAGGCCCAGGTTCTCACCGGATGGATCAAAGATCGCATACACTGCCTACTATGATGGAAACCCTGAAGTTTATGTCATTCCGGCCATGGGGGGCACACCTGACAGGATCACTTTCCATCCAATGTCGGACGGGCTGGTGGACTGGTACCCGGACAGCCAGCATTTATTGATCGGGTCCTCCCGGGAAAGCGGCAGGCAGCGCTATACACAATTTTATAAGATCAACAGCAGCGGTGGACTGGCGGAAAAATTACCGGTACCTTATGGCGGGAACGGGAGCATTTCCGCGGATATGAAGAAAATTGCATACAATCCCGGTGGCCGTGCCCGCCAGAACTGGAAGCGTTATGAAGGCGGGGATGCCCCGGACATCTGGATCTTCGACCTGAACAGCCTTGTATCACAGAATATTTCAGACCATCCGGCTACCGATGCAGATCCGATGTGGCATGGTGACAATATCTATTTCCTATCAGACAGGGGGAAAGAGAAAAGACAGAACATATGGGTTTATAACACAGGCGATGCCTCACTTAAGCAGCTTACTAAATTCAAAGAATCAGACATTTATTATCCTTCCATCGGTCCCAATGACCTGGTATTCCAATCGGATGGCAACCTGTACCTGCTGAACCTGGAAACAGAAAAGACAAATGAGGTGAAGGTCAACCTATCGACAGATCTTGTCTCCGTCCAGCCCCGGCTGAGGAGTGTTTCGGATAATATCCAATCCTGGAATATCTCGCCTGATGGTAAAAGGGCTCTGTTTGAAGCCAGGGGTGATATTTTCACCGTACCGGCAGAGCACGGCTATATCAGGAACCTGACCCGGACATCCGGGATCGCAGAGCGGTATCCTGCCTGGTCACCTGACGGGAAAAATGTAGCTTACTGGAGCGACCGTTCAGGGGAATATGAATTATGCATCCTTGCAGGTGACGGAAGCGGTGAGGAAAAAAAGCTGACAAAGCTGGGAGCTGGATACAGGTACCAGCTATACTGGTCACCGGATAGCAAAAAGCTGGTATTTATGGACAATACCCAGACATTCCGTATCTATGATGTGGAACAGGATAACGTTACAGATGTGGACCGCCTCCCCGGCCTGGCACACTTTAGCATGGGGGCCTTCCGGGTGGACTGGTCAGACGATTCTGAATGGTTGGCTTACGAAAAGTTTGTGCCGAACCGGAACTCAGCCATTTTTCTATATCGTGTAAAAGACAAAGTCATTCATCAGGTTACCTCTGGGTACTATGGGGATTTCTCACCAGCATTCGACCCGGAAGGCAAATATCTCTATTTCTTGACCAACCGGTCATTCGGTTCCCTTTACAGTGACCTGGATCAGACCTGGATCTATCCCAATGCCACCCAGATCGTTGCGGCCTCCCTGCAGGACAGTATTCCTTCCCCGCTGGCGGCAAGAAATGATGAAGTGGAAGTAAAGGAGGAAAAGAAAGATGAGGATGAGAATGGTGATAAGGAAAAGGAGAAGGAGAAGGAGGAAGAAAAAGAGCCCCTGAAAATTGACCTGGATGGCTTCGAATCCAGGGTGGTCGTACTACCTGTGACAGCCGGAAATTACAATAATCTGAATGCCATTAAGGGACAGGTACTGTTTACAAAGCACCCGAGAAGCGGGACGGCCAACGGCAAAAGTTCCATCGTCGCCTATATCCTGAAGGACCGTGAAGAAAAGACCATCATAGAAGATGTGGGCAGTTACAGGCTCTCAGCCGACCGGAAAAAACTCCTGGTTGCCCAGAGGGGAAGTTTCGGCATCATAGATCCAAAGCCCGACCAGAAAATAGAGAGCAAATTACGCACCAATGAACTGGAGGCCGTAATCGATCCCAGGGCCGAATGGCACCAGATCCTGACGGAGGTATGGCGGAAATACCGGGATTACTTTTATGATGAGAATATGCACCAGTTGGACTGGAAAGCAGTCAGGGCAAAATATGATCCGTTGGTGGACCAGTGCCTGACACGCTGGGATCTGAATGTGATCCTGAATGAACTGGTCGGAGAACTTAACTCTTCTCATACCTATATATTCGGGCCTCCTCATGAAAGACCTCCCAGCCAGCGCTTCGGCATGCTCGGGGTGAACTGGAAGCTGGAAAACGGGGCGTTTAAGATTGATCATATCGTGAATGGCGGGGACTGGGACAGCGAACAAAGATCCCCTATGATGGTCACAGGTATAAAGGTGAAGGAAGGTGATTATGTGCTTGCCGTAAACGGGATCCCGCTGGATCCAGGCAAAGAGCCATGGGCGGCTTTCCAGGGACTGGCAAACAGGACGGTGGAACTGACCGTGAACGACAAACCTTCCATGGATAGTTCCAGGAAAGTGATCGTGAAGACCATGTCTGGTGAAACCCGTCTGAGGAACCTCGAATGGATGGAGGAGAACAGGAAGTATGTGGACAAAAAATCCGGCGGAAAGATCGGTTATGTATACATGCCAAATACCTCCACGCTTGGGCAGCTACAACTTGTCAGGCAGTTCTATGCACAGCTTGACAAGGAGGGGATCATCATAGACGAACGCTTTAACAGTGGCGGACAATTGTCAGATCGTTTTCTAGAACTGATAACCCGGCCAAGGATTGGCTATATCTACTCGCGCAATGGTGACCTGGAGAACTGGCCATCCAAGGCAAATTTCGGTCCGAAAGCATTGCTCATCAATGGCGCCAGTGCATCCGGCGGAGATGCCCTGCCCTGGGCATTTAAGGAACTGAAGGCTGGTCCCCTTGTCGGCACCCGTACCGGGGGTGCCCTGATCGGTCCGGCTACCGGACATTCGGTCATCGATGGTGGCGGCCATACTGTGCCCCATGGACGGCTCATGTATAGTGATGGCAGATGGTTTGACGAAGGACATGGGGTGGAACCTACCCACAGGGTGGTTGCCGATCCTACAGAACTTGCAAAAGGAGCTGACCCACAGATTGATAAAGCCATAGACCTGATACTGGAAGAATTGAAACAAAATCCACCGGAAAAAATGACGCGCCCGGCATTTCAGAAAAGATGAGAACTGAGAAACGAGATTATTTAATGCAGCAGATCGAGCAGATGGGTCAGGTCCTGGCCCAGATGCTCGCTTACCTGCTGGGACTGAAAGGGAGCGGCTCAGCAAGCCTGAGTCTGGATGAGATCCGGCAGAATTATGATGACAGGCTGAATCTCCCCCTTGACCTGATCCTGGAAACCCCGGGGGATAAGATCATCCAGTTGCTGACTGAAAAGGTTAAATACATGGACCGGCACCTGGAAAAAATGGGTGATATCCTGAGCGAGACCGGGGACCTGTATGAAGATACCAGTGATCATGATATGGCAAAGGACCTTTGGGGTAAAGCACTGATCATATATACTCATCTTCAGGATACAGACAATGCCTTCTCCATGGAACGGATGCAAAAGATTTCCCGGCTCAAGGACAAGGAATAAATATTGCCCCGCAGGTTAACCTTTTATCTTACATTTCATCCATGGACCAGGCAGCGTTACAGCTTAGTATCAGGTTTCGTGGTAATGGATCAGTGTTAGTACAGAAAACAGGGTCAGGGAAATAAAGATCAGGAATGGGAACCAGAAGTAATCTCCCCTGGCAAACAGCGTATCATTGTGAATGACCAGGTAGAGGGCCAGCATTACGGGGATGGTCACCACCAGACCGTAAGGGATCATGATCATGATACTGGTGGCAAGCATATGATAATAACTAACAGGTAAGCGCTGGCTCATAACCAATGCAAACACTGTCCAAACCAATCCGATAATCCCACATATCAGTCCCACATATTGTGCGATTGTAAACACCATCTCGTCTTTCTGCATTGCCATTTCTTCTCCATCATTTTCCTTTAATCTGCGAAGGGCCCCGGCGGAAGTGCCTGTGAGCAACAGGAGGAAAACTGCATGAATACCCAGCAAAATATAGAGTATGGTCCATTCACCTGAGGTATCCCATCCAGCCTCATATTCCTTCGTGATGTCTCCCAGGATGGCCCAATCGCTGAATAAAGCCAGAAAAGAAGTGATCCCCAGGAGTACGATGATAATATTGATCAGGCGGATGATCCTGAAATACCTCAAATGAAGCAGAAGGGTTATACCGGCAATAATATGTACCATGAACATAAACAGGTAGCTCAACCAGATAAATTCAGCCAGTTGCTCCAGACTGCCCAGTTCGTCAAAACTCAGTATGACAGGTTTTAATTTATTGTAGAGAAAGTAATCATAGACCAGCCACAACAGGGATATAACACCCAGCAATA
>JAZGGT010000407.1:0-4513 GCA_036480555.1 Bacteroidales bacterium
GAAAGCGGGGCGTCCATTTATTCAGCATCCAAAGTGGCCAGGGAAGAATTCCCGGAATACGATGTAACTGTCAGGGGAGCTGTATCTATTGGCCGGCGGCTGATGGACCCCCTCGCTGAACTGGTGAAGATCGATCCGAAATCCATAGGCGTCGGACAATACCAGCATGATGTGGAACAGGGCAGGCTGAAAAACAGCCTCGACCAGGTTGTTGAGAGCTCTGTGAATAAGGTAGGTGTGAACCTCAACACAGCCAGCAAACATCTGCTGACCTATATTTCAGGATTTGGTCCCACGCTCGCTCAAAATATCGTTGAACACCGCAAAGAAAAAGGCCCTTTTAAATCCAGAAAGGAACTAATGAAGGTTGCCCGCATGGGGGAAAAGGTTTTTGAACAATCCGCCGGCTTTCTGCGTATCCCGGATGCTTTACAGCCGCTGGACAACTCTGCGGTTCACCCGGAAAGTTACGGGGTGGTGGGAAAGATGGCGGGAGATCTCAACTGCCAGATATCGGAACTGATGACTGATGAAGCACTTCGTAAAAGGATCAGGCTTGATCAATACATTACCCCGCAGACCGGCCTTCCAACCCTGCAGGATATCATGGAAGAACTGGCCAAGCCAGGCAGGGATCCGCGTTCCCGTATCAAGGTATTCGAATTTGCCCAGGATGTCCAAAGTATTTCAGATCTTAAAGAAGGTATGGTTATCCCTGGCATTGTGACCAACATTACCAATTTCGGGGCATTCGTGGATGTAGGGGTAAAACAGGACGGGCTGGTACACATTTCCCAGCTTGCGGACCGCTTCATCTCCGATCCGAATGAAGTAGTCAAGATCCATGAACATGTAAAAGTGAAGGTCCTGAGTGTAGATGTTGACAGGAAAAGGATCCAATTGTCTATGAAGGAGGTTTAATCAACCAGCAATACCAGTCCTTTTAAATATTCCCCTTCCAGATGATAAATGCTGACAGGATGATCTGCCGGCTGGGTAAGTTGGTGAAGGATGCGCACCCTGCGGCCCGTGTTGGCAGAGGCTGCAAAAACCGATTTTCGGAAATTCTCCTTGCTGACCGCCTGGGAGCAGGAAAATGTAAATATGATCCCTCCTGGTTTAATTTTTTCAATGGCCCTTGCATTTAACCGCTTATATCCCTGCAGGGCATTGTTCAGCACATTGTGGTGCTTGGCAAAAGCCGGAGGATCAAGGATCATCAGGTCATAGGACGAGGCTGGTTTGACCAGGAATTTTAAAACATCGGCAGTGATCCCTTGATGACGGTGCTGCTCCCCGAAATTTAATTCCATATTCTTATTGGCCATGTCAATGGCATGTGCCGAGCTGTCTACCGTATGCACCAGTTCCGCACCACACTGCCTGGCATATACTGAAAATCCGCCGGTATAGCCAAACAGGTTCAGTACATTCCTGCCGTCGGAATATTCTCCAAGTAATTTCCGGTTTTCCCGCTGGTCAATGAAGAATCCTGTCTTCTGTCCTTTTTCCCAATCAATACTGAACTGGTTCCCATGCTCTTTCACAATGGTCTGAGATGGAGAGCCTGACAGGTACTCATTCTTATACCCGGTTGCATAACGGGAAGGAAGGGTAGTGGCACTTTTATCATATACAGCCCTGAGCCTGTCTCCAAGGATTTCCTGTAAACCCTTAACCAACAGGTCCCTGTGCATGTGCATCCCGATAGAATGAAACTGCATGACAGCAGTCCCATTATAATAATCGATAATGAACCCGGGTAAGCCATCCCCTTCGGCATTCACCAGCCTGCAAACATTGGTTTTCTTATCATCCGGCAGTCCCAGTTTCGCTCTGGCCGCGAGAGCATCCTTGATACGGGTGATATAAAAATCCTCACCAATCTCCTCATCCATGAAGGATAGTATCCTGATGGAAATGGAACCTTCCTGGTAATGTCCCGTTCCCAGAAATTCATCCTGGTTGGAATAAACCTTCACAACATCACCCTCAGACGGTTCCCCGAATATTTTCTTGATAGCCCCTGAAAAAACCCAGGGATGGTAGCGTTTGAGGGATTTATCTTTCCCAGAACGCAGAACGATCCGGACTAAATCTTTCATTTAAACTGGTAGGTTTGAAGTTCCTGGTATATCTTGAGACAGACCCATGCATCCGTGGCTGCATATTCTTTCTGTGCCTCGTTGAGCTTCCCGGCATCCCAATTCGACAATTGCTGGTTTTTAGAGATGCGGAATCCAAGCACGATCCCGGACAATTTGGCCACTCCTTTATTCTCTATCCCAAAGGCTCCAACATATTTTTGCAGATCCAGGAACCCACCTGCTTTAAAATCCCTGATCCTGCGCAGATCGATCAGGTCATCATGCAGGGCTGCTCCAACTTTGATAATGGAATCATCTTCAAAAAGTTCAATCAACTTATCAGGCAAACTCAATGCAGATATCCTGAAAAGAAATGCATGAAACGGGGTGGCAAGCTGAACCAGTGAGATCTGGTTTACCTGCCCTTTCCTGAAAGAAGGCCTGGTTTCAGTATCAAATCCCATCACTTTCTCATTTTTCAGTACCGGCAGGTACTTCTTCAGTCCAGCCATTGAATCGACCACATGGATAGTTCCCGTAAATGCCTGTAAAGGCAATTTCTTAAGTTCTTCCTTATCTATGGTGGGCTGGAACATATTTTACAAAAAATGCGAAGTGAACAAAGAAACACAAAAACGCTTATTGAACCAAGCCTGGACCCCGGCAATTCTATTTATTCCACGACAAGCGTTCATCCAGTCCCTTGAGAATTTTATTGTGATCCAGGAGCCACCGGATTACAATAATGGATTTCTCATGAGGAAGGTCCAGCTCTTTTACCAGTTCGTCCAGAGAAAGTGGTTTTTTTCGAAGGACTGTCCGGGCATGTTCAACGGCCCCGTCAAATTCGTATTTATTCACATCAAGCTCCTGGTCCTGCATGCACACATCACATTGCCCGCATTTATCCCGGCCCTTTTCACCAAAGTAAGCCAGCAGGTAAAGGCTTCGGCACCGGTTGCTCCCCGACGCGTATTCCATCAGTGTATCAAGCCTGTCAACATACTCCTTTTTCCTGTCCAGGTAGTGCTCCTTGCTGATATGGAGCGATTTGACATCCAGCCTTTCTTCCGTAAATATGATAACCGGGGTCTTTTTCTGGGGGATATACCGGATAATCCCCATGGAACTAAGGCGCTTGAGGTACTGGATGATCAATTCCGGTTTCACCTTGGCCTGGTTGGCAAGAGACCCTTCATAAATGGTTACATAGTCAGTGAAAAGTCCGGTATAGGTGCGCAATATAAGCTTGATAAAAGTATCAAAATCAACATTGGCAATCTGGAATTTATACAATTCATCACGGCTTACCAGGAATTTCAGCTTGGAAGGATTATATATTTCCTCTGTAAGTTCTATGTATCCATCCAGCTGCAGAAACTTCAGGCTGCTATAGATGGTCATGATAGACAGCTTATATCTGGCCGCAAAATCTGCCACATTGAAATCAAAAACCTGGTTCCTGGCTGTCCCTACAGGAATCTGGTAATAATTGCCGATGGCACGGTAGATCTGCTTGATCTCATCGATTTCCGGAAAGTTCATCCTGACGCGCTGTTCCAAACTTTTCTTGTCAGATGGACTGTACAACAATACTGCATGAGCCGTTTTACTATCCCGCCCGGCACGGCCTGCTTCCTGGAAATAGGATTCAATGGAATCGGGGATATCCATATGGATCACAAACCTGACATCCGGTTTATCGATCCCCATCCCAAATGCGTTGGTAGCAATGATCACACGGGTATGGCCTGTCATCCATTCAGATTGCTTCCGGTTGCGGGATTCCTGTTGCAATCCTGCATGATAGTAATCACATGATATTTTTTCCTGCCTCAGGTAATTCGCAAGGTCCCTGGTTTTCTTCCTGCTCCTGGCATAGATTATGCCTGATCCATTCAACTCGTGCAGCAGATCCAGCAGGTACCATTCCTTGTCCTCCACATGCTTGATGGTGTACACGAGGTTTTTCCTCTGAAAGCTGGCTCGCAGTACATTTTTTTCCCTGAACTGCAGTTTCTCCTGGATATCATCGATCACCTTGCCGGTTGCAGTAGCGGTGAGTGCAAGGAAGGGTATATCGGGAACCTGCTCGCGTAAATCCGCGATCTTCAGGTATGAGGGACGGAAATCATAGCCCCACTGTGAGATACAATGGGCTTCATCGACAGTTACCAGGGAAAGATTCATCTGGGGTAGCCTGATGCGAAAAATATCTGTGGTCAGTCGTTCAGGGGAAACATACAGAAATTTATAGTTCCCGTAAATAGCGTTGTTAAGTCCAATATCAATCTCCTCCCTGGAGAGTCCGGAATGAAGAGCCATGGCCTTGATACCTTTCTGGATCAACTTCTCAACCTGGTCCTTCATCAGGGCAATCAGGGGAGTGATGACCAGGCACATTCCTTCCCCTGCAAGCGTAGGGA
>JAZGGT010000408.1:0-8091 GCA_036480555.1 Bacteroidales bacterium
GGGAACAGATGCGAACAATACCAATTTTATCCTTACCTACCAGTCAGCCAATTCCCTGTCCCCTGTATCCTCATTCGTAACAGATGATTTCTTCGGATTGCTTGATGATAACGAGGGAGGGTCAACAGGACTGATGGATATCGGTGTGGGCCGTTTCCCGGTATCCACCCAGGCACAGGCCCGGGATGCCATGAACAAGACCATTTCCTATGACCAGCCTGATAAGATGGGAGACTGGCGGAATATCATTTGTTTCATCGGTGACGACCAGGATTATAACCTTCACATGAGACAGGCGGACGAACTGGCGACTTACGTTGAAGCGAATTATCCCAGTTTCTCGATCGGGAAGATCTATCTTGATGCCTATCCCCAGATATCCACCCCCTCCGGGAACAGATATCCGGATGTCAATGAAGCATTGAACCAGCGTGTAAACAAAGGGGCGCTGATCATCAATTATACCGGGCATGGGGGAGAGAACGGCCTGGCCCATGAAAGGATACTTACCATCAACGATATCGTATCCTGGCAGAACAGGGATAAATTGCCACTCTTTATGACAGCTACCTGCGAATTCAGCCGCTTTGACGATTATGAGCATACCTCCGCCGGTGAACTGGTATTCCTGAACCCCGATGGAGGCGGCATTGCCTTGTTCAGCACTACCAGGCTGGTTTATGCGGGACCGAACCATGCCCTGAATGAGCGATTCTACCAGCATGTTTTCACCCTTGATGGCCAAAACCGGCATTACCGGCTGGGGGATGTGATGAGATTGACAAAAAACAACACCTCAGCCGGGATCAACAAAAGAAATTTCACCCTCCTTGGTGATCCGGCCCTGGTTCTGGCATACCCAATAAACAGGATACGCGTGCTGACCGTAAACGGTACCGATATCTCCCAGGCAACGGATACCCTGAAAGCCCTTGGGAAAGTTACCATAACCGGGATGGTGGAAGATGAACTGGGCAACCCCTTGCCATCATTCAATGGGATCATCTACCCTACTGTTTATGATAAAAAATCAGGAATCAAGACCCTTTCCAATGACGGTGATCCTGTGATGACCTTCAGCCTGCGCGATCGAATACTATATAAAGGCAAGGCCTCTGTCAACAACGGCAATTTCTCGGTTCAGTTCGTCGTGCCTAAAGACATTTCATATAACTATGACTATGGCAAATTAAGTTTTTATGCAGCTGACAACATGGAGGATGCCAGTGGTTCATCCGAGCAGGTTATCATAGGCGGATCAGCGGATTCGATAGCCAATGATTCAGAAGGACCCGAAATTAAAATATTCATGAATGATGAAAATTTCGTCTTTGGAGGCATGACGGATGCGAATCCCCAATTGCTGATATTTGTCAGTGACAGTAACGGGATCAATACCATAGGTAGCGGGATCGGACATGATCTCACCGCCATCATTGACCAGAAAACCAAGCAGACGATTGTGCTGAATGATTTTTATGAAGCAGATACCGATTCCTACCAGAGTGGCAAGATAAGATACCCCTTGAAAAGCCTGGAAGCCGGCCAGCACCATCTGAAAATCAAAGTCTGGGATGTATACAATAACTCTTCTGAAGATTACATTGAATTTGTAGTTAATACAGAATCGGACCTTGTACTGAAACATGTTTTGAATTACCCCAATCCCTTTACCACACATACCCAGTTTTTCTTCGAACATAATCAACCGGATTCGGATCTGGACGTGCTGATCCAGGTATTTACCGTCTCCGGAAAGCTTGTCAAAACTCTTGAACAACATGTTAGCTCAACCGGTTACAGAAGTGCCCCCATCGACTGGGACGGACTCGATGATTTTGGCAGCAGGATCGGCCGGGGAGTTTACGTCTACAGGGTAAAAGTCAGGACCTCTCTCGGGCAAACTGCCGAAAAATTTGAAAAGCTTGTAATATTAAATTAGAATAAACGTTAGATAGGAAATTTAATTTATCTTTGTTTCGCTTTAAATCAATGTAATGAGGTTTGTTTCGATTAAAAGTATTTTTCTGCAGTTATTTCTGTTGTTCTTTGTTTCAGGAGGTTATACAATAGCCCAGAACGGGACTGCTCCCAGCGGGCCCCAGCTCAATGCCATACAGACAGCCGTGCCATTCATGACAATAACACCTGATTCCAGGGCCGGTGGAATGGGTGACGTCGGTGTTGCCAGTGAACCCGATATTAATTCACAATACTGGAATTCTGCCAAGTATCCCTTCATGGAAAGCCGGGGAGGTATTGCCCTCTCTTATACACCATGGCTGAGGAGACTTATCAATGATATCAACCTTGCCTACCTGGCCGGTTTCTATAAACTCGATGACAGGCAGGTAGTAAGTGCGGCCCTCAGGTATTTTTCTCTGGGACAGATCATATTTACCGATAATTACGGCACGCCACAGGGTATATATGTGCCCAATGAATTTGCCATTGATGTAGGATATTCAAGGCTGCTGACAGATAATTTTTCCGGGGGTATTGTATTTCGTTTTATCCGGTCAGACCTCACTGGCGGACAGTCAGTCGGGGGTGGTGAATCGAAAGCTGCCATGGCCATCGCAGGTGACCTGGGGTTCTATTACCGGAACGCTGACCTGAGGATGGGAAGCAAGGATGTTATACTCGGACTGGGCATACAGATCGCCAATATGGGTAATAAGGTATCCTATACGGCTGACCAGGAGAAGTCCTTCCTCCCCATTAATATGAGGCTGGGTGGTGCACTTACGGTAAACATGGATGATTATAACTCCATCTCCCTGATGGCTGATGTTAACAAATTACTTGTCCCCACACCACCTGTCTGGGCTACTGACAGTATGGGAGTTGCAATCAGGGATGCAGATGGCAACCAGGTCATTGCGCATGGTAAAAATCCATTTGTTGCTGTCCCGGTCGGCATGTTCCAGTCATTTTATGATGCACCGGGCGTGGTTATGGATGACGGCAGCAGGAGTGTTTGGCGTGAGGAGATCAATGAAATTACTTACAGCATCGGATTGGAATACTGGTACCGCAGACAATTTGCCATCAGGGGAGGGTATTTCCATGAACACCAAACCAAGGGTAACCGTAAATATTTCACCATTGGAATGGGACTCAGGTTGAACGTATTTTCACTTGATTTCTCCTACCTGGTCCCGGTAAAGCAGCAAAACCCCCTGGCCAACACTCTGCGTTTTACACTTGGCTTTGAGTTCGGCGGCAATTAGCAGTAATCTCTTCAAACTATATAATGAATTTCCGGATCGGCATCGGGTATGATGTCCACAGGCTTGAGGAAGGCCTTCCGTTTGTGCTCGGGGGAGTCAGTCTGTCTCATTCCCGGGGACCGGTGGGGCATTCAGACGGAGATGTTTTGATACATGCCATTTGCGATGCCATGCTTGGAGCGCTGGCCCTGGGAGACATCGGGACCCATTTCCCTGATACTGATAAGGAATTTAAAGACATAGACAGCAAGATCCTGCTTGAAAAAACGATCAATATGATCCGTTTTCAGGGATATGAGATATCCAACATGGATTCTACTGTCTGCCTCCAGAAACCAAAAATCAGTAAACATATCCCGGAAATGATCAAGATTTTATCATCTGTCCTGGATATTGATCACCACCAGCTTTCTGTTAAGGCCACCACCACTGAAAAACTGGGTTTCGTGGGAGATGAAAGCGGTGTTTCTGCATATGCCGTTGTGCTTCTTGAAAAAATCTGATTTTCTATTCATATTATCCTGAAAAAAAAAGGTTAAATTTGTCAATGAAGAATAAAATTTAACCCTACCCCAGTAAATATGTCAAAATCTGTTGTGCTCGGAGCCAGTCCCAATCACTCAAGGTATTCCAACAAAGCAGTCAGAAGCCTTTTAAAAAGAGATCATGAGGTAGTACCGGTGGGGAAAAAATCCGGAGAAATAAAAGAGTTGGAAATCAAAACCGGAAAACCGGATATACCTGATGTCGATACTGTCCTTCTTTACCTGCCTGCCATCCGGCAATCTGAATATTATGACTACGTTATCGGCCTGAAACCACGACGTGTGATTTTCAATCCAGGTACGCACAACAAGGAATTCATAGATCTGCTCAAGGAAAAGGATATTGAAACTGTTGAGGACTGTGCACTGATCATGCTGAATACCGGGGATTATTAAAACTGACAACGGGCTACAGGCCTATTCTCGTATATACCGCCGTAACCTGGTCTATTACACTGCTGCCATCATCGGCCGTGTAGGTCCAATTGATCTCATTCCAGTTTTTCTGTATCTCACCGCTTCCCTGGATTGTCCATCCCCCCTGTAATACCTGGCTTCCAAGTGTCAATGTTGATCCGCTCAGGCTGGCCTCGGCATAAACATCATCCCCCAGTCCGTGAAAGAAGTAGATCAGTACCATGTTTCGTTTATCCGGGTGCTTCTCAATCTCGACCCAGTAAGCTCCCTGTTCTGATTTTAATGGGCTTGACTCCTCAATCACTTTCCATGTATCCACCAGGCTATCTCTGTCATCGCCGGTATCCGGACCAAGCAGGTCCTCACAGGAATAAGCCAGGAAGGCAAGCATAACCAGAATTCCCGGGAATTTCAAAAAGTTAAGATGGTGCTTCATCGATAACACTTTCTACGATTTTATCATCCACAAGGTTCGGAATGGTTACTTTCAGGTCCGGGAACCTGTCCATCTCCCTTTCAATGGTGAAGATGGCCGCCTCATTCCTTGCCCAGCTTCTCCTGGCAATGCCATTGTTCACATCCCAGAAGAGCATGTTTTGCAAACGCTGTTCTGCTTCTGCTGTACCATCTAAAACCATGCCAAAACCACCATTTATCACCTCTCCCCAACCGACACCACCACCGTTATGTAGAGATACCCAGGTGGCCCCCCGGAAGGCATCACCAATGACATTCTGAACAGCCATATCGGCAGTGAAACCGGAGCCGTCATAAATATTGGAAGTCTCCCTGTACGGGGAATCCGTTCCGCTGACATCATGATGGTCACGTCCGATGACAACAGGTGCAGATATGCGTTGTTCGCGAATGGCATCATTAAAGGCCCTGGCAATTTTGACCCTTCCTTCTGCATCGGCATACAGGATACGGGCCTGTGATCCCACCACCAGGTTATTCCTTCCCGCTTCTCTTATCCAATGAAGGTTATCCAGCAACTGCATACGTATTCTCCCGGGTGAGTTTATGCTCATATCTTCCAGTACTTTGCCGGCAATTTCATCAGTTATTATAAGATCTTCCTTCCTGGAAGAGCAACAGATCCATCGAAAAGGACCAAAACCATAATCAAAGAACAAGGGGCCCATGATATCCTGTACATAGGAAGGGTAGCGGTAGATACCTTCTGCTTGAAAAATGTCCGCCCCTGCCCTGCCGGCTTCCAGCAAAAAGGCATTCCCGTAATCCCAGAAATACATACCACGTCCTGCCATGACGTTGATAGCATCCACCTGCCGCTTCAGGGATTCATCAACCTGCCTTCGAAATGCATCGGGCGATTCAATCATCATCCTGTTTGCATCCTCGTAGGACAGTCCCACAGGACAATACCCCCCTGCATGTGGATTATGGAGGGATGTCTGGTCTGATCCGAGATTTATCTCTACATCCTCTTTTACAAGTTTTTCCCATAGGTCAACAACATTCCCATGATAGGCAAGGGATACTGCCTCTTTCTGCTTCCGGGCTTTTTCCATCCTGGACAACATCCTGTCAAGGTCGGTATGGACTTCTGAAACCCATCCCTGGCTATGCCTTGTTTTGATGACCCTGGGATTGACTTCGGCCACCAGGCAGATACCTCCTGCAATTTCTGTGGCTCTGGGCTGTGCCCCGGACATGCCCCCGAGTCCCGAGCTCACAAACACCTGTCCACCCAGGTCACCTCCTTCCCTCCCGGATTTTATCCTGCCCGCATTCAGGATGGTAATGAGGGTGCCGTGGACGATTCCCTGGGGACCGATATACATGAATGAGCCTGCAGTCATCTGTCCATACTGGCTGACCCCCAGAGCATTGAATTTTTCATAATCATCGGATGAGGAATAGTTGGGTATGACCATCCCGTTGGTTACCACAACCCTGGGTGCTTCAGGCTGTGAGGGGAATAATCCCATGGGATGCCCGGAATAAAGGACAAGGGTCTGATGTTCAGTTATACCGGCCAGGTATTTCATCGTCAGCAGGTACTGGGCCCAGTTCTGGAAAACCGCACCGTTCCCGCCATAAGTAATCAATTCATGCGGGTGCTGGGCGACCGCATCATCAAGGTTATTGCTCAGCATCAGCATCAGGGCGGCAGCCTGCCTCGATCTGTGGGGAAATGCCTGGATATCACGCGCAAAGATCTTATAATCAGGCCGGAAACGGTACATGTAGATCCGGCCAAAATTTCTTAGCTCATCGGCAAATTCCTGCGCCAGGACGGCATGATGCTTTTTGGGAAAATAACGCAGTGCATTCCGGATGGCCAGTTTCTTTTCCTCAACGGACAATATATCCTTTCTCCTGGGTGCATGATTCACATCCGGATCGAAAGGCCTGACCGGAGGCAGTTTATCCGGTATGCCTTCCCAAACTGCCTTTTTGAATTCATTATCTGTCATAATTTCATACTTATGGGGCAAATGTAAGAACAAATCATGTCAAGATCTATATTTGTTATACTGGCAGCAGTATATTACTTTTATTACTCATTTTTTATTTAACCTTTAAAACCCTATCCATGAAAATTACAAAAAGACAATCCATTTACCTGATCCTGTTGTTAGTCGTTATTGCAGTAATGGCAGGCTGCGGCAGTTATAACCGCATGGTGGAGATGGATGAAGCGGTTACGGGACAATGGGCTCAAGTTGAAACAGCATACCAGCGCCGGGCTGATCTCATCCCCAACCTTGTTAACACCGTCAAAGGCTACGCTGACTTTGAAAAAGAGACACTAACCCAGGTAATTGAGGCCAGGGCTAAAGCCACGAGCATTAACATCAACCCGGAAAACCTGGATGCAGCAGCCATACAACAGTTCCAGGGTGCCCAGGACGGACTGAGCTCCGCGCTATCAAGGCTGATGGTGGTGGTGGAACGGTATCCCGACCTGAAAGCCAACCAGAGTTTCCTGGACCTGCAGCAACAGCTTGAGAGTACGGAAAACCGTATCGCTGTTGAAAGAAGAAAATTCAATGACACAACCCGTAACTATAATACTTATATCAGGAGATTCCCGAAGAATATTATGGCCTCGATATTTGGCTTTGTTAAGAAAGGCTATTTCGAGGCAGCCGAAGGAAGCGAAGAGGCGCCAACTGTAGAATTTTAGATCATGCAACCATCCCGCTTTTTCAGCAATGATCAGAAAAAACTGATCCGGCAGGCCATTGCGGATGCCGAAATGGACACCTCGGGAGAGATCCGGGTCCACATAGAAAGGCATTGCAAGGCTGATGTACTTGACAGGGGAGCCTATCTCTTTGAAAAACTCGGCATACACAAAACAGACAAAAGAAATGGGGTACTGTTCTACCTTGCCGTCGATGACCATAAGTTTGCCATCCTTGGAGATGCAGGGATCAATGCGGTCACACCGGAGGATTTCTGGGATGATATCAAGGAGAAAATGCAGGCCGAATTCATCGAAGGACGGTTTGCTGAAGGACTCGCATGGGGGATACGGTCCGCCGGAGCCCAGCTCAAGGAACATTTCCCTTACCAGGACGATGATGTAAATGAATTGCCCGATGATATATCATTCGGGGACCAACAGGAGGAAAAATGAAAAAACTTATCATCATATTATTGGCTGGCCTGTTTATGACTTCTTCGGGGACAGGGCAGGATATCCCCGATCCCATGCAACCCCCCAGGATGGTGAATGACTTTTCAGGATTGCTGGAGGCGGGGAACCGGGAACAACTGGAAAAGAAATTGCAGGATTTCTATTATGAAACCTCCACACAGATCTATATCGTGATCCTGGATGATATCGCAGGATATGACATCGCTGATTTTACCTTCCAGCTGGGAGATAAATGGGGTGTCGGGACCAAAGACAAGGACAA
>JAZGGT010000409.1:0-5894 GCA_036480555.1 Bacteroidales bacterium
CCCTACTTTATGAATGACCTGATCGTGGGGAAGGATTTCCAGTGGAACAAAGTATCCTTTACTGCGGAATTTAAAGTCTATAACCTGTTTGACGAAACCTATCATTCTGTTTTGTACCGTCCAATGCCAGGCAGGAATTACCTGTTGATGTTGATGATAAAACTCTGATGAATCTGAGAAGAACTGCCATATTACTGCTTTCGCTCCTGGTGATGAATTCATGCATGAGGGATGAGGAATTATGGAACTTCAGGAAGCCTGAAGTGAATAGTCCTTTCCGCGGAGTGTTTATCGTCAATGAGGGGAATTTCATGTATAATAATGCATCGCTGTCCTATTATGATATTGTAACCGGAGAAGTCTATAATGATGTTTTCTTCGAGACTAATGGCCTGCCCCTGGGCGATGTGGCCCTGTCCATGACCATCCGTGACAGCCTGGGGTATATCGTGGTTAATAACAGCGGTAAGGTGCAGGTGATCAATACAAATAGCTTTCAATTCGCGGGTAAGATCACAGGCCTTACTTCACCCCGTTACATGCATTTTCTCAGCGACACCAGGGCTTATCTTAGCGATCTTTATGCTAAGGCAATTTCAGTTGTCGATCCCCAGGCTTTTGAGGTTTCTGGTGCCATTGACGTAAACAACCACAATCCCAGTTACTACCAGCATCCAACCGGGCAAATGGTGCAATACGGCAGATATGTATTCACCAATTGCTGGAGTTATGACAATAAGATCCTGGTGATTGATACAGAGACGGATAAGGTTGTTGATTCTATAGAGGTATTGATCCAGCCAAACTCGTTGGTGATAGATAAGTACAACAAAATCTGGACCCTGACAGACGGTGGATTTGAGGGAAGCCCATATGGATATGAAGCCCCCGGATTGATCAGGATCAATGCTGAAACCAGACAGGTCGAAAAGACCATCAGGTTTGAGCTGGGAGACCAGCCTGGAGAAGTAAAGATAAACGGAACAGGTGACACCCTGTATTTCATCAACCGCCATATCTACAGGCATCCTGTAATATCCAAATCAGCACCGGAGCTTTTTATCGAAAGTCCCTATACAGAAACCTCTCCAGGAGGATATAATGGACTGGGGATTGATCACGCCACCTCCGAGATCTATGTAGCCGATGCCATAGACTTCGTCCAGCGGGGAGTGGTTTACCGCTTCCTCCCTGATGCGTCCCCTGTTGACACCTTCAAAGTCGGCATCATCCCCCGTGCGTTCTGCTTCAAGCCATAGTTCTTTTGGAAATATCTCATTTACTTTAGAGGCAGTATTCCTTCGTGTTGAAGAAGATGAAATAGCATTCCAATGCCTGTCCTGTTTTCGTTTTCAACCTTCAGTAGTAGCCGGTAATGGATCCAGGATAATTCGGAACGCACTGCGTTCCATTTTGAGAACTCCCTGTTAAACTGTCGCATGTAACGAAGATTACGGCTACTAAAGCTTTTGCCATAGATATCACTTAGCCTTGGTATATCAGCCACATGAAAGGGTAGAAATGAACTGTCAGGTGGGAAGGGATCACTTTGACCGTTTTTTCCACCTGGATATTTCTTTGCAAATGAGAAAATCACCCCTGTTTAATGAAATTGTCAGGTTTGTGCCATACTTTTATATATGACAAACATGAAAATACATGAATCAACTCCTAATAATCAGAAAATTTTTTCAGTTCAGTATCGCAGTATATTTAATTTCTTCCCTTCCTGGAGGGAATATCAAGGCCCAGGAGTTACCTGAATGGCATTGTTTCCACGGACCGGAACGAACCAATAAGTCAACAGAGACAGGATTATTAAGTGAATGGCCACAGGAAGGCCCGGGATTAGTATGGACGATTTCCGGACTGGGAAAAGGATACAGTACTGTGTCCATAGCCGATGGGTATCTTTTCACATCCGGGATTGAAAATCAGCAAACCTATGTCTATGCATTTGACCTGGGAGCGAATCTGATCTGGAAAAAACCCAATGGTGAATCCTGGGAAACGGAAATGACCTGGGCTCGTTCTTACAATGGTGCAAGAAGTACTCCGACTTACAGTGATGGGATGGTATACCATCTTGGTGAACTTGGCAGGTTAGCAGCTTTTGATTCCAAATCAGGAGAAGAAGTGTGGAGCATGGAATTGCGAGAGAAATTTGATGCTGATATCCCTCAATACGGTTATTCTGAATCGGTGCATATCGAAGGAGATAGGTTGTATTGCTGCCCTGCCGGAAAGAAAGCATACCTGGTTTGCCTGGATAAACATAACGGTCAGTTGCTGTGGGCCAATACGGAAATACCTGGGACCGTCGGATTCAGTTCGCTGATTATTTTTGATCATGGTGGTTATCACCAGATCGCCGGACTGAGTTCAAACTGTATTTTCGGAGTGGACCTTAATACTGGAAAACTTCTCTGGCAAACGGAATATGAGAATGACAGGTCAAATAATGTGACAGATCCCATTTATCACAATGGGTATGTATTTGCCTCCAGCGGTTACGGGAAAGGAAGCATCCTCCTAAAACTCAATCCTTCAGGAAATGGGATTTCTCCTGAAAAAGTATGGCAAACAGATCTGATGGACAATCATCATGGTGGCGTGATCCTGCATAACGGATACCTTTATGGGGCAGGTCATAATGCCCGGGGATGGTTCTGCCTAGATTTCCAGACAGGTATACAGATGTGGAAGTCAGGAGGGAAAGGATCCCTGACCTATGCTGATGACATTTTATACTGCCTGGATGAAAGAGGGATCATGACACTTGTGAAGGCAACACCTGAAAAATACGAAGTGATAAGTGCATTTGAGGTGCCCGACGGTGGAGAAGGTATGCATTGGACACATCCCGTTGTATGCGGTGCGAGGCTCTATATCCGTCATCAGGACAAGTTGTTCGCCTATGATATTAAAGATCAATGATACAGTGGAAATTAACATCGTGATAAAATGAAAAGAAGAACATTTGTCAAGACCATACCTGCCGCAACCATTATGGCCGGTACTGCTTCCGGATACTCATTAAAGGCAATGCTTTCCGGGGATCTCCAACCCATTCCTTTACCTCCACCGGAAAAAGATGGCGGTAAATCGGTACTTGCAGCTCTGCAGGAAAGAAAAACCACACGTAATATTAGCTCCAGAGAGCTTCCACTCCAAGTGCTTTCAAACCTTCTCTGGGCTGCTTTTGGCGTAAATAGGGAACAGGCGTCTTTTAATAAACCGGGCAGAACGGCTCCATCAGCCAGCAATTCTCAAGAGATCGATCTGTATGTGGCATTGCCTGGAGGAGTTTACCTGTACGATGCGGTTCCTCATCGTTTGGAGCCGGTTGTTGCCGGAGACTTCCGGGAAAGGGCCGGAAGAGGAAGAGCGGCTACAGCACCAGTAAACATTTTCTATATTGTGGACCTCTCTCGATATGATCTTGGACCCGGTCAACCTGACAGGGCTATTGGAGATCCTGAAGTTCAGAAATCATACTATTATACCGATACAGGTTTCATTGCTCAAAATGCATACCTGTTCGCTGCCTCACAAGGACTTGCAGCCTGGTTCCACAACTGTGACAAAGAGAACCCGGTCCGGGAATTTAATCTGAATCCACAGCAGCGAATACTTTTCGCACAATCTGTGGGTTACCCCGACTGAACAAATAGGCTTTCTTGAACAATCCACTCCAGCGCCTGGCAATGCCTGGATTATGCAATTTCTGATAGCTACGATAATGACCCAAACCCCGTTTTGTCAATGCTTATTGGATCTTCCACATTGAGATCGTATTCTCGTCCCTGATATAAATCCTGTTCCCGGCAAACACTGGAGTTGCATAGGTAGGTAAATCAGCAACTTTGATTTTTGCCAGCTCCGAATATGCCTCTTTTACCGGTTTAATGAAAATCAATTCAGAACTGCTTGGCAGTGCCATGATAAACGGGCCGACATCAAGAAGTGCCGCAAATCCACCGCGGTCATGCTTGATGGTATCGGTCCAGGCAGTATGCCCTGTCAGGGCATCTATGCAAAACAGACTGCCCTTGTTAGAGTAACCGTAGAGCAGGTCCTGCTTCAACACGGGAGTACTGAACTGGACAGCTAAATCTGTGTTCGTCCATAGCTCACTGGGAACAAAACCCTCCCCTTTTTTTTCAATCTTCACAGCTTTTGTACCTCGCCCTGCCCCCGTGAATATCACATTATTTCCATCTACAATCGGTGTGGCTGCATTGTATGCCCTTCTCTGAGGGGGAAAAGGAAGTTTCCAAAGCAGTTCACCATTTGAAAGGTCCACTCCAACAATGCTTTTTTCCGTGAGGGTTACGATCTGTTTTGTATCAGCCACTTCTAGCATTACAGGGGAACCATAATGCGGTCCCTCTTCAGCCCAGCGCCATTTTTCATCTCCGGTTTTCATGTCATAGGCAATGATGGCCCCGTTTTCCACCCCACCCAGATATGCTATGCCCAGACCATCAATTATCATAGGTGACATGGCAGTGAAGAACATGGGAACAACACCGGGAAAGGGATCCTTGCGCCATAGGAGTTTGCCAGCAGTCATATCCACGCAGGAAAGGATCCCGCTTGCACCGAGCATAAAAATCATATTTTCTGACACAACCGGAGTACTTCTTGGTCCGGGATGCCTTGCGCCAGCTCCTGTCACGGCCGGGGCTGCATATTCCATCCTCCACTGTTCCTCTCCATGATCTGCATCCAGGCAAAGAAGGACTTCCTGGTCACCCTGCCGGGTAAAAACATAGAGTTTCTCACCCATTAGTAAGGGGGTTGCATCACCAGTACCCACAGAGTCTCGCCATTGCAATGATAGCTCAGGAGGCCAACTCTCTGGTGCAGTGAAATTATTGACCTTACCATCCCTGTTTATACCACGCCATTGTGGCCAATCCTGTGCAGAGATGGATGCAATACCGGGTAGAGCAAGTACAACCACAATAATTACTGTAAACCGCTTTCTGTTTTTCATGATGTATTTATTAAATGTTCAGATGTGATTCTTTGAAATTATTAGTCATTGCAAATTATAACACTTTCCCCATATCCGCAATTAATGACGAACACTTTTGGACAACATCACTGACACGTAAATAGTTCGTAGAATGGTCCAGAGATCAAGGCTATACTCACAATAGGATGGCAGGGGGATCTTTGATTTATTAAGGAAAAAAGTACGTCAACTCTTGACAACCTGAAACTTCACAATGTAAAAATCCCATGCAAGACAATATTCGTCCCATTATGCTGAAAGGAGGTGGGAATTAAAAGGTTCTACCCTGGTTGAGAGGATATATGAAAAGTTATTCGGATTATGACTTTGACCTGGTGGCATGATCAATCTGACTGACTCTGCCGTTAAAGCTTTGTCTTCTTTCCCTAGTTCTTTTGAAAATATCTCATTATCTTATAAGGCAGTATTTCTTCGTGTTGAAGAAGATGAATTAGATTTAAAATACTGTTTGTACCAACTATTAATCACTAAATAAAATTATTATGGAATCAAAGAACTCTATGAACCGGAGAAAATTCATTGGATCAGCTGTCACCAGTGCTGCGGCCATTACGGTGGTTCCCAGACATGTACTGGGTGGAAGTGGATTTATCGCCCCTTCTGATAAAATAACAGTGGCCAATATAGGTTGCGGTACCCAGGGAATAAGAGAGATGCCAGGATTGCTGCAAAATCCAGACTTACAGGTTGTGGCCGTCTGTGACGTGAATAAATTTACTACCGATTACCTGGACTGGTCTCCTGAAGGGATCAGAAACTCGGTCCGCAAAACACTTGAAGATCCTGAATGGGGCTCAAAGTATAAGGGAATCCCTGGTGGAAGGGACATGGGAAAGGAATACGTTGAAAC
>JAZGGT010000410.1:0-5624 GCA_036480555.1 Bacteroidales bacterium
ATTGGGATATAGCAGTGTCCAGCATCTTTCCCTTCAGTTTAAAAAGATAACTGGACTTACTCCTACTCACTTTAAAAAGATCAAAGAAAAGAAACGCAAACCTCTCGATAAACTGTAAATACAAAAAATATATAAACCTTTTTAAAAATTATGTAACACGATTCCAGATAAAAAGTATTTAATTTGCAATAATGTTAGAAATGAAATGATCAGATTAATTAGTCATATCATATTATCGGGATTAATCCTGTTATCCTTTTCAGGTCTGACGGTTAATTTGCATTACTGCCAGGATTCATTATATGATATTGCATTGTATTCTCCGGCAGAAAGCTGTTGTGAAAATGGAGCTCATGAGCATCATTGCCATCCTGACCCAGGCATGGAAAACTCAAATCATTGCAATGATGAAACCGTAAAGATTGAATCAACAGATGATTTCTTTGTGTCGTCATACTCGTTTGATTTTGATGATGTCCATCGCATTGATTTACTTTTTGCTACTCAAATACATTCAGAACTTCAGCACACCTCCAATAATAACGAAAGCGAGGTATTCAATTTTAAGAAACCACCAATACCACCTGAGGTAGTACTTTCTCAGATCCAGTCTTTCCTTATCTAATATTTCTTCCGGGGCAAAATATGGCATGGCATAATAATATTATGCATGATTATCAATATCCATCCCCAATGCCTATTCTCTTTACCCATTATTTCCAAATATTTTATCGGTCTAATAGTACTTAATTGACTTATTTATGTTGAATAAAACCATCAAGTTCTTCCTTGAGAACAAGCTGGTAACTTTTCTGATGCTGTTCATTTTTGTAGCATGGGGAATTGTAACTGCACCTTTTAATTGGGATACAGGGATATTCCCCCGTGATCCTGTACCAGTAGATGCCATCCCTGACATAGGGGAAAACCAGCAAATTGTTTATACTGAATGGGCGGGGCGGTCTCCTCAGGATATTGAAGATCAGATCTCTTATCCCCTGACAACTGCGCTTCTGGGAATCCCGGGGGTGAAAGACATAAGAAGTAATTCCATATTCGGCGTGTCCAGCATCTATATCATATTTGAAGAGGATATAGAGTTTTACTGGAGTCGCACACGTATACTGGAAAAACTCAATTCACTACCTTCAGGAACACTGCCAGAAGATGTTACGCCCGCCCTGGGCCCTGATGCCACCGCGTTGGGTCAGGTATACTGGTACACCCTGGAAGGCCGTGATAAAAATGGTAATCCAGCCGGTGGATGGGATCCTCATGAATTAAGAACAATTCAGGATTTTTATGTCAGGTACTCTCTGACATCAGCCAAAGGCATTGCGGAGGTTGCCTCAATTGGTGGTTTTGTTAAAGAATACCAGGTGGACATAGATCCCAGTGCCATGCGTGCCCATGGTGTTACTGTTGCCCAGATCATGTCAGCTGTCAAAAAAAGTAACCTTGATATTGGAGCCAGAACCATTGAATTTAACCGGGTAGAATACCTGGTCAGAGCACTTGGTTATATAAAATCCCTCGAGGACCTCGAACAGAGTGTTGTGGCTGTACGGCATAATGTGCCAATCAGGATCAAGGATGTAGCCAGGGTAAATTTTGGACCCGCAACACGCAGGGGGGGATTGGATAAGGGAGGTGCCGAAGCAGTTGGAGGAGTTGTGGTTGCCAGGTATGGAGCAAATCCACTTGAAGCAATTAATAACATTAAAGATAAAATTGCCGAGATATCACCCGGTTTGCCAAGCAAAACACTGGATGATGGAACCATCTCGAAAGTTACCATTGTTCCTTTTTATGACAGAACCGGCTTGATTAAGGAGACATTGGGCACACTGGAATCTGCACTGACCGAAGAAGTAATCATCAGCATTATCGTTGTTATCATCCTGATGTTAAGTCTGCAGGCTTCATTTCTTATTTCAAGCCTGCTGCCTCTCGGGGTATTGATGACATTCATTGTCATGCGGCAGTTTGGTGTCGATGCAAACGTTGTTGCACTTTCCGGCATAGCTATAGCCATAGGTGTGATGGTGGATGTGGGTGTAGTATTTACCGAAAATATAGTCAGGCATCTTGAAATGCCGTCAAATAAGGGTGCTAAAGGGAAAGAGCTACTCGCTGTAATATACGAAGGTACCACTGAAGTAGCTTCGGCAGTAATTACAGCATTATTTACAACGGTTGTAAGTTTCCTGCCAGTGTTTGCTATGCAGGCTGCCGAAGGGAAGCTGTTCAGACCACTGGCCTTTACCAAAACATTTGCCATGATTTCGGCACTTATTATTGGTTTGATGATAATTCCCACCCTTGCGAATCTTGTATTTTCCATTCGCTTTGAGAAGAAGAGGATAAAGAGGATGTTCAACTTCATACTAATTGCTGCAGGTATCATCTTTATCATCGTCTTTAAAACCTGGCTCGGCATCGTTTTGATAGCTCTTGGGGTAAATGGTCTGTTGGAATACAGATGGCCTGAAAACAAAAAGAAGTTTGTAAACTATATTAATATAGCGCTAACACTGTTGGTTGTTCTGTATTTCCTTTCCATTGAATGGATGCCCCTGGGAGCACAAAGAAGCCTCTTCCTGAATATTTTATTCGTTGTGTCAATCGTTGTTGTCGTACTCGGGATTTTGATGAGTATTGTCAGGTATTATAAGCCAATATTAAGATGGTGTCTTGACAATAAATGGAAATTCCTGGGTATTCCCATTGGGATAGTATTGCTTGGGATTATAATCTGGCAAGGGGTTGACAAGGTATTTGGCTTCCTGCCTGAGGGTGTTAGACAAACAAGGGTATGGCAGTCTGCAGAAAACACCTTTCCGGGCATTGGCAAAGAATTTATGCCATCACTGGATGAAGGATCATTTCTGCTAATGCCAACCACGATGCCTCATTCCGGGATTGAAGAAAACATTGAAGTGATCGCTATGCTTGATAAAATGGTTAACGTCATTCCTGAGGTGGAAAATGTAGTTGGAAAATGGGGCCGGGTGAATTCGGCACTGGATCCTGCACCCACATCCATGTATGAAAATCTGATTAATTATAAACCGGAATATATCCTTGATGAGAATGGACACCGGATGAGATTTAAGGTAAACAGGAAAGATGCATTTGTGCTGGCTGATGGAAGCTTATATCACCCGGTTCAAGAGGGTTTCAGGTTAATCTCAAAAGAGGATCTGATTCCGGACAAAAATGGCAAATATTTTCGTCAGTGGAGGGATCACATCCAATCAACAGACGATATATGGAAAGAAATCCTGTCTGCCGCGAAAATACCGGGACTCACTTCTGCTCCTAAATTACAGCCTATACAAACCCGGCTTATCATGCTTCAGACCGGTATGAGAGCACCAATGGGTATCAAGGTTTTTGGTCCGGACCTGGAGTCCATCGAGAAAACCGGATTTGAACTGGAAAAACACCTGAAAAACATACCTGGTGTTGAACCGGCATCAGTATTTGCAGACAGGGTGGTAGGCAAACCATACCTGGAAATCGATATTGACAGAAAAGCCATCTCAAGATATGGACTAAGCATCCAGGATATGCAAATGCAGATCAGTACAGCCATTGGCGGAATGCAATTAACCACGACGGTTGAAGGCAGGGAGCGGTTCCCTGTCAGGGCAAGATATGCACGTGAATTCAGGGATAACCCGGAAGATCTGAAGAAGGTTTTAATTCCAACTCCCACAGGTGTCCAGATCCCCCTGGGGGAACTGGCCGAAATTACATATCTGCGTGGCCCGCAGTTAATAAAAAGCGAGAATACTTTTCTGGTTGGATATGTCATTTTTGACAAAAAGGCGGATTATGCTGAAGTTGATGTGGTTGAAAACGCCCAGGAATTTCTGAATGAAAAACTGGAATCAGGGGAATTCACACTGCCGGGGGGAGTGAATTATGTTTTTACCGGTAACTATGAAAACCAGATCAGGGCAACCAAAAGGCTGATGATCGTTGTTCCGATCTCCCTTATCATCATATTTCTTATCCTTTATTTTCAATTCGGGTCTGTTATTACATCTTCAATGATCTTCACCGGAATTTTTGTCGCTTTTTCTGGTGGATTTCTTATGCTGTGGCTTTACGGACAAGACTGGTTTATGAACTTCGATGTTGGGGGAACGAATATGCGGGATTTATTCCAGATGGGAAAGATAAACATCAGCGTGGCTGTCTGGGTGGGGTTCATAGCACTTTTCGGAATTGCCACAGACGATGGAGTGATAATGGGCACTTATCTGATGCAGGTTTTTCGAAAGAACAAGCCGGGTAATGTTTTAGAAGTCAGATCTTCTGTTGTTGATGCCGGAAGCAAAAGGGTCCGGCCAGCAATGATGACTGCTGCCACTACCATTATTGCCCTGATACCTGTCCTTACTTCCACTGGAAAAGGATCCGATATCATGGTGCCAATGGCTATACCCTTATTCGGAGGTATGATCATTCAGGTAATGACCATGTTTGTAGTTCCCGTTCTGTACAGCATGTGGCAGGAAAAACAGGTCCGTAGGAATCTCATAAAGAATGTATGAAAATGAAGAAATTAAATATATATAAATCAATTCTGCCAGTCTGTTTCTTACTGCTGAATTTCTCAGCAGGCGCACAGGATATGCTGGACAGCTATCTTATTATAGCTGCCGAAAACAATCCTGGTTTAAAGTCCAGGTTTAATGAATACCTGGCAGCGCTGGAAGTTGCCCCACAGGTGAAAGCGCTTCCGGATCCTCAACTGGCTTTTGGATATTTTATTCAACCTGTTGAAACCAGGGTCGGACCACAGGAATTCAGAATTTCAGCTTCACAAATGTTTCCATGGTTTGGCACATTAAAATCCAAGGAGGATGTGGCTATCCAGACAGCTAAGGCAAAATATGAAGCCTTTGAAGAAACAAAGTCCAAACTGTTTAATGAAGTTCGGGGAACCTATTACAATATTTATTTTAACTGGAAAGCAATAGATATTGTGCAAGATAATATTCTGATCCTGAACATCTTCCAGAGGCTTTCATTAATAAAAGTTGAGGCAGGTATTGTGTCTCCTGTAGATGAATACAGGATTGAGATGGAAATAGGGGACCTGGAAAATCAGCTTGCATTACTCAAGGATCAACATCTAAGTCTGGGTGTTGCTTTTTTCAACTTGTTGAATTCCGAACAGGATCATGTATTGTTGCCTGACACCTTATGGAATAAAGAACCAGTACTAAGCAAGCAGGCCTTACTGGATAGTATTTTGATCCGCAATCACCAGCTCCTGGGACTTGAAATGCAGAGAGAAGCCCTCATATTCAGGCAGGAGTTGGCCCGTAAGACAGGGAGCCCCGGGTTTTCCGTTGGACTGGATTATATTTTTGTGGGCGAGGGGGGAAATAATCTCAGCGGAAAGGATGCTTTTGTCTTCCCCAAAATTGGGATCACCATTCCCCTGTACAGAAACAAATATAAAGCCATGGTGAACGAAGTAAGCTACCTGGAGACGGCGAAGGTAAACGAAAAGCTTGACAGGGAAAATATGATAGAAACACTGTTTGAAAATAGCTGGAAGGAGTTTCTGGATGCAGACAGAAGGATTTTCTTATATGATGCAC